>CAZZBY010000060.1:0-6348 GCA_964652635.1 uncultured Candidatus Marinamargulisbacteria bacterium
GGGTATTCGATGATCGAGTGGTTGTCATTTCCAGATGCGGCAACGACGATGACTCCATACGAAATCGCATATTCAATGGCGTCCTGAAGAACGCTGGAGATTTGGGAGTAGCCCCAACTACAGTTAATGATTTTTGCACCTTTGGATACTGCATAGTAAATGGCCATGGCGCCATCGGATTGAGATCCTCGCCCATTAGAGTCTAAAAATTTAGCGTTTAAGATTTTGGCTTTGGGGTTGAGTCCGCAAATTCCAGCATGGTTGTTGGATTTGGCGGCAATGATTCCTGAGAGGTGGGTTCCGTGACTGTGATAATCCATGTTATTTGGGCTTCCGCCATTAATGGTGTATCCATAAAAACTAAAGCCTTCGACGTCGTCGATGAGCTGGTTTTGGTCATTGTCTTGGTTGTCTTTAATTTCGTTGTGATTGTCGGCTAGTTTTCCTGCGAGTTCGGGGTGATGAGTGTCAACTCCGGTGTCGAGGACGGCGACGATGGTGTCGTTAGTGACGGGGATGTCGAGAAGGGAGTTGAGCGAAGTTTGGTTGAGGTAAGTTTGCTCGCTGAATTGAGGGTCATTGGGTATTTCGCTGATATAGACGTAATAGTCTTTTTCGGCACTTTCTACCCATGAACATTGGGAGAGGGTACGGATGGTTGCATCTACTTGCGCTGGGTCGACTTGGATGGCATAGGTTTGAGTGGAGACACCTTTACTAGACCACCCCTTAGGTGTGCGTGGGGTTGGCAATGGGGTGATATGGGTGACTCCTGGTATTCCTTCTAAGGGGAGTGCGGATACTCCGAATGTTTTTTCGGGGATTTTGGTGGTTTTCACCAAAATAATACCAGGTACATGATCCTCTTCAACGGATATGGCGCCGAGGTGAGATAGTCCAATGGCTTGGAGCATGAAGGTGATGATGATGAAAATCTGTTTTTTTGACATGTGATGTGGCCTCTATAAAAATTGAATTCCAATTCGGTGGTTTACACCTAATTCAGGATTGTTTGAAAACGAATAGTAGATGTGAAATCGGTTTACCTTTAATGCAGTTCCGATTCTCCATGAACTATTTCCTTGAATGTCTCGTAGTCCTCCCATTACCGAAAAGTTTTTGCTAAAGTTAATTTCGGCACCGAGATTATAGGCATTGTCTTTGTCTTTTTCGATGGTGGTATCGGCCAATATCGTGATGGCTTTTTCAATCGGAATCTTAACTCCGATATTATATCTCGTATTTATTTTTTCTTGAGTCGCGTTGCTCCACTTTAGAGTGGTGGATCCGATGTCTTGGGCGGACGCTCCTAGAGTGATATGCGGAGTGTTGATTAGAAGTCCGGCATCTAACCCTAGTCCCGTTCCAGTGGTTTTATTAAGTTCAAAGTGTCGATAAACGGTGCTGACGCCTAACTGTAGATGGTCGTCGTACAATGAAGTACTTAAGCTGGCAATTGCACCCATCATGATATTGGTAAATGATCCGACCTGAAGTCCTCGGCCTTCACTTGCGATGGTTTCAGGATTGTTTTGTGTCATGGTGAGGGGGATATTGACGCCGAATTTAATTTTCTCGCTGATTGGTACTCCTAGCGATAATCCCATGGTTTGGACTATATTTTCAAATTGTGATGTGTACGTTGTCATGAGTGCCGTGCGCTTGATGCTGCTAATTCCGGCTGGATTTTTATAAGCAGATTCAGCTCCAATCGAATCTGCAGTGATGGCAAAACCTTTTGCATATCCATTGACTTCTGCTAGATCGTCAAAACTCCCAAAGCTGGGATGACCTATTACTATTGTCAGCCATACTGCTATGGTGACGACTCCCCTTAACCTCAACAATTGTTTCCCCCAATCGTCCCCTCACTGTTTTTCACTGAGAGTAAATCAGTTATACCCGTCGTTCGATGAAGCTAAACGTCTTTTCTGTGTGAATGTCTTTTTCTTGCTTATTTCTTAAGGGTATGAATGAGCTTTGAATTGTTTTTTTTGACTTTCATTTGATTTTTGATTTTTTTTATGCTTACATATCGGTTCTTTTCTGTTGTTTTCTGTGATGTTCACAGGTGGCTTTTTGGGAAGATGTGGCGGCTCAATTTTAAAATCACATTCTTTCGATACAATCTTCTTTTATTTTAGGCGATAACTGGAAGCCTTATTGGCCTTATGGTTGTTTTCGTGGAAGGGAAATCATGACTTTTTTTAGTAAAGTGTTGCTCTTGGTTCTGTTCTTATCTTCGGTTGTTACGGCCCAAAGTGCGGTTCGGTTTGTTCCGTTTGCTGAACAACGTTTTGTGAGTGATCCACAACATGATACTTCTTATATTTTTGTTGATGCACGGATGATGTACTTTGAAGGCAATGGTGCTGCATCTGCTGCGCTGAGTCAGGCAGATCCAGATACGACTGAAGTTTCTAATGCATTTTTCTATCCCTGTCCTTTTTCGTTATCTCAAGGGGCGGAGCTTGGATATGAGCTTTCTCGAGATATGGATATTGAACTTCGGATTTATAACATGATGGGTAATGAAATTTATCGTACCGAATATTTACATGGCACTCAGGGTGGATTAGGTCGTGGAAATAGTCGAAATGTGTATAACCGAATTCCATTTACTCAGTCTACTTTTGGTTCTCCATTGTCTGCAGGTGCATACTTTTTTGTCTTAATGAATGATGGTAAGGTCATTCATAAGGGTAAGTTTGCGGTCAAGCCGAGATAAAAATGTTAAAAAATACTTCATTTTCACAATTTTGGTCTTGCTTTACGACACCGGTTGCACCGATGTTTTGTTTTCTTGGTGCTTTGTGTCAGTCGATCAATTGTACATCTAAAGTATTTTTTCGCATTTTTTGGGTTGGTATTTTTATTGGGTTTTCGGTGACTAATGTCAATGCTGCGACAAATTATTGGATGATGACGGATTTTGGGACATCGGCTCGGATGATTGGATATGGTGGAGTTGAGGGGTTTGGATCGTCGGCGGACACTGTATTTGAAAATCCAGCGGGATTGTTTCGGATTCATCAAAACTCGGTGTCCTTATTTACGACTAAAATTATGGATGAAGTGAATTATTTTAGTGGCGCAATGGCCAGTCGAACTCCTTGGGGAGTGTTTGGTCTTGGGTATATGCATGCGTCAGTTTGGGATATTCCTCATACGGCCGAAGATGTTAAAGGTCGATTTTATGCCCGATATAATTTTGATTATAAAAATACGATTGTTCGGGGGAGTTATCAGTACTCTCTATCACCTCACTTGCATATTGGGGCTTCTGTTTCTCAGTATATGCATGCCTTTGATGGGGTGTCGGGACGTGGCTATGATCTGGATTTAGGGGCGGTCTACTTGTATGATCGATACGAATTTTCGGCTTTACTTCGCAATTTAATGAATCACAATGTGGACTATGATGACGATGGAATTGAGGAACTTTCCCGTCAATATACGGTTTCGGCGAAAGCTAAGGTGATTCCGCAAGTGGATGTCATGGGGCAGATGAAATTTGCCTATGACCAGACGATGACATCAGTTGGTGTGGTATATACTCCGACATTACTTCCTTATTTAAAAGTGTCGACTGGGTATAGGCAATTTGTGACCCTGGACGACGTGGATGATACGTATGAACTTGGATTTATGCTCGACTTTTCGGATGTGGAGTTTCACTACACATATGAGAAAAGCGGTCATGTGAGTTACGACAATAACAATTACTTTTCGGTTAGCGTAAAATTTTAGGAGGCAGGAAAATGAGAAAGTTATTAACGGTTTTAGTCGGGGTGGTGATTTCTGGGATGATGGTTGTTCCATCGTTTTCGGCTACTCCATCATTGGTTCGGATTGAAGGAAAACTATTTAGTCAATCCAAAAATCAATTTGTGGATGGAACTAAATCTGTTGTCATGCGTGTTAAGACGATTTCTGATCCTGCTCAAATCGTCTGGACCGAAAATGACATTATTTTATTTGACCAAGGTAACTTTGGGGTGACTTTGGGGGATGGTGCTAGTGGTCCTATTCCGAAATGGGTGCTTTCTCTTGGTGCTGTTCGATTGTTTTTTGAAGTTGATCATGAAGAAATTGAGTTTCCGATTGTTCAATTTGCAATGCCGTATGCTCTTCAAGCGAAATATGTGGATGGGATTGAAAATTCCTTAACCCACTCATTTGTGGAGGTGTTGGCTTCTACTTTAAATGTGGGAGCGATTTCTGGGCGTCTATCTTCGGCGCAATTGGGGACTGGCATTATCTCTGCTGATATGATTCAGGATAATTCGATTTCGGATCGCCATATTAACGGTAAAATTTCGGCAAGTAAAATTGATGGTTTACCATCTGCAACGGTGGGTAGTGATTCGATTGCTAATGATCACCTTGTCAAGGGGGCATTTGTAAAGATTACAGGAGTCGGCACATTAGAATCTGAGTTGGTGGCACATCGTGGCCTTACGGTTTCGGGTGATATCAAAGTGACGACACCAAGTGATCGTTTATCTGACCCTAATCATGTCGTGGTGATGAATCCATTGACTGGGGCACTTGAACGATTGACTACTTTGCCTTGGGATAAAAATGCATCCGATGATGTGGTGTCCTTTTTGGGCTTGAATGATACTCCAGATTCCTATACTGGAAGTGATGGCTTGTTTTTAGCTGTTTCTCAAAATCGGTTGGTATTTCAACCCGCACCAACTTTGTCTGGGCCTTCTTATGTGTTGCCTGCTGCGACTTCGAGTACTTTGGGTGGAGTTAAAGTTGGAAACAGCTTACTGATGTCCAATGGCGTTTTGGATGTTGCGGTTGCTAATGAGGCTCCGTTTACCACTGTACTCAAAACTAAATTAGATAGCATTGAAGCTGGGGCGACGAAGTTTGTGTTGCCAACCGCCAATTCGTCAAGTGTGGGGGGAGTTCGAGTTGGAACTGGACTTACGATTGATGCTGCGACTGGGTTATTGTCTGTTGTTCCTGGTGGAACGGTTGAAATTACGGGTGTTGCGACTGCTTCTGCCACTGTATTGGGTGGGGTTAAAGTTGGGACTGGATTAGGAATTAATAATGGGGTTTTAAGTGTAAATGTTGTGAGTGATACTCCATTTACTTCTGATTTGAAAAATAAATTAGACGGAATTGGTGCGGGTGCGACCTTATATCGATTGCCGACTGCTTCGGCCACTGTATTGGGTGGAGTTAAAGTGGGTAGCGGACTTTCTGCGGATGTTACTGGAGTTTTAAGTGTTAATCCTTCTACACTTGATTTGAGTGGACTTGCGCTTACTGATGCTAATCTACCTGCTCAAATTTCTACCAGTCGATTGAATGGTCGAATTTCTCAGTCTAATTTGCCAGCGACTATTTCTGCCAGAGTGATCGAGGGGGTTTTGGCGACTGCTAATTTACCTAATGCAATTTCTGCTAGCCGAATTAATGGAGTATTAGTGACGGCGAATATTCCGTCAGCGACCACTAACCGTAAAGGTGGGGTGATTGCCGGTACTGGTCTTAATATCGATGACAATGGTGTTTTAAACTTAGCGGTTACACAGGAAACCTCATTTACCAACGCCTTAAAAACGAAGTTAGATGGAATTGAAGCCAATGCTAATCGATATTCTCTTCCAACGGCCAATGAAACTCGTTTGGGTGGAATTAAGCTTGGACAGGGACTTCAAATTGATGCGGTTACTGGTGTCGTTAGTGTTGATCCTCTAGGGACAATTACGGTATCAGGGGTACCAACTGCAACTTACCAACGATTAGGAATTTTAAAAGTCGGGCCTGGATTAACGATTGATCCAGTGAGTAGTACTTTATCGATTACTCGAGGTGCGCGTTTATCTTATGATGCAGGCACTCGTGAATTATCCGCGGATCTTCAAACCGATAATAACTTTACCGATGCGTTGAAAACGAAGTTAGATGGGATAGCAGATGGAGCCAATCATTATGTGTTAGCGCCTGCAACGACAACTGTATTAGGAGGTGTCATCGCTGGGAATGGAATTAGCGTTGCACCAGATGGAAAAATCAGTGTGGACACATCGACATTGGCTGTAGATGCTGGGCGAATTACGTCAGGAGTATTGTCAGCATCTGTGTTGCCTACTGCGACAGCTGTGGTGAAAGGAGCGGTTAAGCCTGGCAGTGGAATTAGTGTTGCAGCGGATGGATCGCTTAATGTGGCGAGCCAAACGGATCATAACTTTACCGATGCGTTGAAAACGAAGTTAGACGGGATAGCAGATGGAGCCAATCATTATGTGTTAGCGCCTGCAACGACCACTGTATTAGGAGGTGTCATCGCTGGGAATGGAATTAGCGTTGCACCAGATGGAA
>CAZZBY010000061.1:0-6366 GCA_964652635.1 uncultured Candidatus Marinamargulisbacteria bacterium
TGAGCCGGACGGAGATTCAGGATGCCCCGAGTGGATTTAGGGCGATTAGTCGTGAAGCCGCTCTGAGATTGAATGTATTTAATGATTACACCTATACGCTTGAGACCATTATCCAGGCTGGCCAAACTGGGATTCGGACGCTTTCAATCCCTGTGCGCACCAATGGGTATTTGCGGCCATCTCGTTTGGTCAAAAGTATTTCTCATTATGTTCGCCAGTCCCTTGTCACGATGTTTCGGGTGATTAATATTTATAAGCCCCTTCGGTTTTTCTTGTGGCTGTCGATTTCCCCATTTTTGGCTGGGGCGATTTTGGTGACAAGATGGGCAATTTTTTATTCGGGAGATACACCTGCGTCCCATATCCCAAGTTTGATGATCGGAATTGGGCTCATTTTGATTGGGTTTCAGCTACTTATTTTTGGGTTAATTGCGGATATTATTTCAGTTAATCGTCGGTTGCTTGAGGACATCCAATATCGATTACGTAAAACTGGGAGTCATGATGTCATCTAATCAATTATTTGAAGAGGCTCAACATGTTTTAGTTGGGGGGGTCAATAGCCCTGTGCGGGCGTTTAAGTCTGTTGGGGGAAATCCGGTCTTTATTCGGAGTGGCCATGGTTCTCATGTCACGACTGAAGATGATCAAGAATTGATTGATTATATTGGCGCATTTGGACCTCATATTTTAGGCCATAGTCATCCAGATATTTTGTCTGCAATGAGGGATGCCATGCAACTTGGGGTGTCTTTTGGAGCCCCTACGCGATCTGAAATTACTTTGGCTAAAAAAATTCAGCAGTTTTTCCCGTCAATTGAGCAAATTCGGATGGTGAACTCGGGGACTGAAGCCTGTATGGCGGCCTTGCGATTAGCCAGAGGGTTTACTGGGCGCGATATTGTACTTAAGTTTAGCGGATGTTATCACGGACATGCAGATTCGCTCTTGGTGGCGGCAGGATCTGGAAATTTAACATTTGGGCAGCTGGACAGTAAGGGAGTGCCTAAGTCCTTTGTCGAACATACTGCGGTATTAGAATTTAACGATACTGAAGGAGTCATCCACTATTTTTCTGAATTTGGTGACCATACTGCAGCTGTGATTTTGGAAGTTGTGGTTGGAAACATGGGTGTGGTTTTGCCTGATGTCGATTTTTTGAATACTTTAAGGCAGCTTTGTACTCGATATGGCACTGTGCTTATTTTTGATGAGGTGATGACTGGGTTTCGTGTATCTGCAGGGGGTGCGCAACAACTGTATTCGATTACTCCTGATTTAACCTGTCTTGGCAAGATTATTGGGGGAGGGTTGCCGTGTGGCGCTTTTGGCGGTCGTCGGGATATTATGGCTAATCTTTCTCCCAATGGATCGGTGTATCAGGCAGGTACCTTGTCGGGCAACCCATTGGTGATGGCGGCGGGAATTGCCATGTTGGACTTGTTGTCTAATGCTAGGGTTTACTCTCGCTTAGATGAGATTTCGACAATTCTTGAGCGTGGGATTGTGACTGCTGCATCGGATAATGGTGTGCCTGTTACCGTAAATCGTGCGGGGAGTATGATTTCTGTATTTTTTACTGAAGGTCCGGTCACTCACTTAACCTCTGCAAAGCGAAGCAATACGTCCCTATTTGCACGGTTTCATACTCATTTGTTGTCTGCTGGAGTAATGATTCCTCCATCACAATTTGAGGCCTGGTTTGTTTCTTATGCACATTCGGATCAAGATATTTCAAAAACAATCGACGTGGTTCGTTACTTTTTTCAATCTATTCCGTGATCATCATGATGAAACTGCCCTTTGACTTTGATTTTGTCTGGTCACACTTTATAATGAGCTGAGTTATCTTGATATCCATGGAGAATTTTTAATGAAATATCGGACATTTCAATTACTTTGGATGTTTTTATTCTTGTTCACCCTTTCATCCACCCCGTTTGCGCTTTCTTTTAATAAGTCTTCTCTAGGAACAAAGTCCTCTTCCTCGCCTGCTGCACTTGCTATTGCGCCTACGACACCGGCTGCCCCCACTCCGTCTGAGGTCAATGAAGAGGATGTTCGAAAATTACTTCTGACTGCTCTTAAAACCTATCAATATCCAGATGCCCTTAACCTCATTAACTCTCTCCCAACGGACCGCTTGACTCAGTCTGATGCCGCTCTGAAGGGTCGCCTTGGCGTGGTGGTTACGGTAGATCAGAGTGAAGATAATTCAGCTAAAATTATTCAAGGTGATGATGATCTTGACCCTGAAGATAAGGAAACGATTAAACGGCTTTATCGTGAAGCTCAACGCGTATTTATTGCAGGTGATGATGCTTTGGCCAAAGATTTGCTGATTCAGGTGGTTTTTATTAGTCGTCGAAATTTTAAGGCGAAGCAGTTTTTGAAATTGGGATTCGGTCTTGATACGGGGGCTTATCAGGTTGAGGATAAGCAAACCAAGTTTTGGGAACAATCCTCTGTGTTTTTTTATGGTGGCAATTATGAGCGTGCGGTTAATGTCCTTAAGATGCTGGCTGTATTTGACCCAAAAAACTCTAAAGTTCATGAGCGGATGGGCTCGGCCTACTACATGCTGAGCCAAAAAAAGGAAGCGATCGATGCATGGACAACGGCATTATTTTTGGACCCAAATAATAAGACTCTTGCGCATTTTATTTCTGAAACCGAAAAAGCATTAGCTACGGACAAAGAAGCCGCCCGACTTGCGAGAGAAGAAAAGAAAAATCGTAAAAAAGATGCGACTTCTGGTGTTGGAGAAGGAGTTGAAATGCAGCTCTTGGGGGTTTTCCCAACTCAAGCGAAAGCCTATACCTATGCCCAAAAGTTAAAGGAAGAAGGCCAAGCCCCTGTTGTCGAACAGATGGATAACGGCAAATGGTCTGTGAGTGTCCCAAAATCTAAGAAGGCCAACTAAGGAGCAATTATGAAATTTAGATCTCGTTTTTTACTATTACTGATGCTTTTTTCCTGTGCGACAACGGTGTATGCAGCGTCGAGCGATGAGGCCATCCTTGAGCAGTCCATGTCTCAAAAGGCGCAACAGGCGTTAGATCGTATCTATGGTGAGCGTAACTTTGTGGTGGATGTTGATGTTGATATGACAACCCCTAAATATGAAGTCAAATATACCGAACAGGCTAAACCTCGTGGTGTAGCTCAGCCTAAGAAATCGGATGAAATTAATGTATTGCCTGGGTATCCTGTTTTAAAAAATCTTGCGCCAGACTCTGCATCTAAGTTGCCGTTTGACTCGGTGACCACCTATGTTCGGCCTCAAGTTGTTAAAGTCAAAGTTAAGATTGTCGTTAATAAAGCGTTTTCAAAATCCCAAGCTGGGCGAGCAAAAGAAATGGTATCGGAGTTACTCGGACTTCAACTTCCTAGAGACACGATTGACATGACATTTAAAACTTTTTATGACGCTAATGAGTTACACCAAGTTAAAGTGGTCAAACAGGAAAATGCATTTACCCAAAAATTATTTGCACCTTCAATCATGATTACATTGGGCTTAGCAGCCTGGTTTTCTCTTTTATTTTTAGCTTATATGTGGATGCAAAGCCGTTCTCACGGAAAAGGCAAGGGGGGCGAAGGATCTACAGCACCTGCACCGAGCGTGAATGTCAGCCCTAACTTTGAAATCCCTGAATCGGCGGGTAGTGGCGGTGGGGGGGCACCCTCTATGGCCCAGATGGATCATGCAATTAAGCGCTATTTTGACTTTATTACCGAGAATAATGTTGATGAATTGCTTTATTTGATTCGTAGCGAGAATATGGCTGTTGAAAACATTTCGATTATTGTGTCGTTTTTACCGGCTCGATTGGGTGCTAAAGTCATGGGAGAGCTCGATTTACAAAATCAGGCTACTATCACTACCAATATTTTAAGTCAACGCGTGGTGAATCGTGCATACCTCGATAAACTTGAAAGCAGAGTACGGGACTGGCTTGAATGTTTGGTTGGTGGAAAATCCTCGTTTGTTCGATTATTTACTTATGTCTCTGGCGAAGTAAAAAAGCAACTCATGGGTGTTCTGGGCCAAACTAATCAAGATGCTTATCGTATGTTTAGAGAAAGCGTTGTGATCTTTGATGATTTGAAGTTTTTATCTGATGATGAGCTTAAGTTAGTTCTTTCCGAATCTAATATTGAACTACTTTCTACAGCGTTGGTCAGTGTTGAAGATGCGACTCAGCAAAAAATTAACTCCAATTTGACGCAAAGTGCGAAAGAGATGATTCGACAATTTTTGGATTTGAAAGGTAAGATGATTTCTAAGCGAGATATTGAGGCTGCTCAAGATTATGTGATTAATATTGTGAATAAACTTGAGGCTGAAGGAAAGATTAATTTGAGGGCGAAGATTTCTGTTTAGATCGACTACTTGCCATTAGTAATCCCCTAACTCACCCTAGCCTCTCTGTACCAAAGAGGGGGATTTAGTGGGTATTGTTACCGAATATCCAGAATATTCAAGTTAGGACTTAGACTTATTGGTCGAGCCGTATGGTGAGGTGGGTTGGCTGGGGGGGGGGGACTCAAAATTTTTGTGCAGATCGCACTTTTGAGTCAGCCCCGACAGTTGTTAACTAAATATCGGTGAATTTAGGAACTCTTCGTTGGATTTGGTTTGTTTGAGAAGTTTGATTAACTCTTCGGTTGAACTTTCAGAGTCCATATTTTTTCGGAGAAGATAGGCTTTTTTGAGGATATCTTCGGGGATGAGGAGCTCTTCTTTTCGTGTACCAGAATTGATGATGTCGATGGCAGGGAAAATCCGTCTGTTTGCCATTTTACGGCTGAGATGAAGTTCCATGTTGCCAGTCCCTTTAAATTCTTCGTAGATGATGTCGTCCATCTTTGAACCGGTGTCAACTAAGGCGGTGGCAATGATGGTGAGACTGCCGCCATGCTCGATGTTTCGGGCACCTCCGAAAAACCGCTTGGGTTTATGGAGAGAGCTGGGGTCAAGTCCACCGGATAATGTTCGACCCGATGGGGGGACGACGAGGTTATAGGCTCGGGCTAGACGTGTAATGGAGTCTAGGAGGATGACCACATCTTTTCCGCATTCAACTAACCGCTTGGCACTTTCGAGGACGAGTTCGGATACTCGAACATGTTGCTCTGGGGGTTCGTCGAATGTGGAGTAAATGACTTCACCTTTGACGGAGCGTTCCATATCGGTGACCTCTTCGGGCCGCTCGTCGATGAGGAGGACTTTGATGAGAACTTCGGGGTGATTGATGGCAATGGCGTTGGCAATGTCCTTCATAATTGTCGTTTTACCCGCTTTGGGTGGCGATACGATGAGGGCACGTTGGCCTTTACCGATGGGGCATAACATATCCATGACCCGTCCAACGATGGGGATTGGGCCAGATTCTAACCGTAAGAGTTGATCTGGGTAGATTGGGGTTAGATTTGAAAATAAGGTGCGTTCTCGGATAATTTCGGGGCTTTCATTGTTGATCGCTTCAACTTTAAGTAGCGAAAAGTAGCGTTCCCCTTCTTTGGGTGGGCGGACTTGGCCGGAGACTCGGTCGCCATTGGCAATACCAAAGCGTCTGATTTGGGTTTGGGAGACATAGATATCTTCGGAGCTGGGTAAGTAGTTGTTGGTGCGCAAAAATCCATAGCCATCAGGCAGGATTTCGAGGACGCCACTCGCTAAAATGACGGCACTTTTTTCGGTTTTGGCTTGCAAAATATTAAAGATGAGGTCATTTTTTTTGAGTTGTTTGTAATCGGGTAATTTGATTTCTTTGGCAATTTCGTGCAATTCTTTTAGAGATCTTCTCTGAAGTTCGACGATATCGAGACGCTCGTCACTGGGATTGGCAGGAATATCGCTTTCTAGATTTTCGACTTGATGAAACTTTTTCTCTTTATTATTTTCATCGGAATTCCCTTTAGGTCGGCTTTTAAATCGGTTTCTCTGACCGGACGGTTTTTTGTCTTTATATGTGGGCTGGTTAGTCATTTTGGCTCCTTAAGCTAGATATGTGGGATTTATTGAGAGAAATAGCTGTGCTGTTGCGTGTATTCCCCAGTTTTGTGAATGATAAACTTAAACTTTTGTATTTTTCCAATTTTTTGTTAATTTTTTATGAGAATTTTTTGGAAATGGTGCGCCAGAACTGAGTGGCTTTTTGAGTTGATCTTTTAAAGAGTTTATCAATATCTGGGGGTTATCGCAAGGTGAGAGGGCCGATTGTTTGAATTAGGATTCGCTAACGGCAATCGCAATAATGGTAATATCGTCCGCTTGAGGTGTATGACCCTGAAAGTCGTTAAGACGGTTTCGGACGTATTTGGCCATGTCTTTAGGATGCTGTTGGGTGGCTTGGCGGA
>CAZZBY010000062.1:0-6364 GCA_964652635.1 uncultured Candidatus Marinamargulisbacteria bacterium
GAGCATTACTTTCCAAGCCAAAGCCATCAGTTGGTCGAAGCGAAAACGAGGCCAGCTCCAACGGGCGATCATCATGAACACGATCACGGCGAGCACCTTGATGCTCAGCACCACGACCCGCAGCAGCGCTACTCCCCAGCCCACCTCATCGCCTGCGCCGGTGAGAGGTCCCAAATGCCAACCTCCCAGAAACAACACCGCCATCAGGAAAAAGATCACCATCAATTCGGGCAATTGATAAATCAGCATTCGAATGGTGGTCTGCACCGACACCCCATGTGAAATGGTCAGTTCGACCAAATACATCAGAATATTGACGACAGCAATCAGGGCAAACCCCCCAACTGCCAAAAAAAAAGGCCCGACAAATTCGCGGACTAAATAACGATCTAAAACTAAAAAACGCAACGCGCGATAAAACGGTTAGAAGTCTTCGCGTTTCTGTTGACTGCGCGTACGTTGCACCGCCGCTTTAAATTTACGTTTTTTGGTATCTGAAGGTTTTTCAAAATGTTCACGTGAGCGTAACTCTTGAAGAGTTCCTTCATTTTTCAATTTTCGTTTAAATTTTCGAAGAATTGAGTCAATCGACTCACCAGGTCGTCGTTCTTGTATAGCCATGTTTACCACTCCTTATAATAAAACAAAAAATCAGTTATCCGGGAGGCCATTTCAGAGGCCGTCCAGCTAATAGATGGACATGAACATGATCCACCTCTTGGCCAGCATCTCGTCCAGTATTCACGACTGTCCGAAATCCCGTGACATGCAATCCTTGATCAACTGCCACTTGTCTTGCCGAAGAAAACAACTCTCCCATCAAAGACTCATGGTCGCCACTTAGATCAATCAACGAAGACAGATGACGCTTAGGAATTACTAAAATATGATGAGGGGCTTTTGGGTTAATATCCCTAAACGCAAGGGTTGTCGGGGTTTCATAAACCAGGGTGGCAGGAATTTCACCCTGAACAATTCTACAAAAAACACAAAAGGAGTTACTCATCAATTCTCACCGCCAAAGCATCAAGTTGTAAACGGTGGTTGAGATTATACTCTAAACGGCTAATAATTTCGACAATCTCTTTTAATAAGTCAAGATGTCGGGTATTTCCCATTAAAAATTCATCCTGAATTTCACGTAACCAGCGAGAAAGTTGGCTAAAAATAATATCCGTATCCCGAGACAATTCAGCATGATACGAAAAACGCTCATAAACCGGCATCTCACAGTAGCGGGAAAAGGAAATGACGGTTTCCGGCTCTGAAATATTGGGAGATGTTACCGGAAAATCAAGAAGCTGGCATCGGGACACAATCGTTTTCAAAAGCCGTGCGGGGTGAATCGTTGTGAGTATAAAACACACGCCCTGCATTGGTTCTTCAAGTGATTTTAAAAAGGCATTGGCAGCTTCAACCGTCATATCATGGGCATTATGGATGACAATCACCATATAACGAGCATAGTGGGGCCCATACTGAACATAGTGCTGAATCGAACGAATGGTATCCACCGAAATGGGCTTTTCAGACACAATCTCACGGTAGTCAACAAAGGACTCTGTCATCATTTTCAGGCAAGCCTGGCATTGACCGCAGCCGGAGGAAGACTCACAAAATAGGGTGCGTCCAAAAAAACGGGCACCCTCTAATGCATTCGTCACCTCTGGGCTATAAAAAATATAGGATCCAGAAATTCGCTGCCCAGCGACAATCCCTGACAGCAACCGACCGCTACGAGACTCCGAAATCAGGGACATTTGAAACGGGGATCAGCCTAATAAGCCCACAATCGCTGCACCAATAATTCCCAGTATCATAAACTTATGTTGTTTTCGATTTTCAATCTTAAGTTCTTCAATACGATCTTGAAGTTCACTTTGAGTTTTGGACACGTCAAACCGAAGAGTCTCTTGCTCAGCTTCTGCTTTACCAAGACGGCTGGAGTGATCATTGACTGTTAACTCAAGAGTCGATAAGTATTGTTTATATGTTTTAGACAAGTTTCCCAATTCTTGTTTTTCAGCATCATTTAAATTTGCAGGGCCTTTGTCGAGGAGAGAAAGCAACCGGTCAATTAAGAGGGCAACTTCTTTTCGCGATACTGGCTCATCAGGTCGAAATTCATTTCCATAGGTGGGGAGATACCCAGAGCTAATCGATCTCTGAATTGCAGGGTAGGCGGGATCTGATTTAGGAACATCCGAAATCTCGCAGACGCCACGAGTCGCCAAAGCAATAGTGAATAGGGTAATGATAAATACATACTTCATTGCAATCCTCCTGAGTTTTAAGGCCATCATATCATGGTCGAATTTCTTTAACGATACTCCCCACTCTCACAGAAATGGGGTCTGAAATATTGTCTGTCGTCAATTTAAAATACAAGGCAATATGGACAGGTTGGGTGATGTTTTTAGGATCAGGAGAAAAATAAACAGCTCCAGGGAAAGTCGTCAGTTGAGATTCAGATGTCCACTCATATCCCCCTGTGGGTCGGGCTCTTAAAAACTGGATTTGATCCTCCAAAAACGTCGTCGCAATGGCGGTTACATTACCCTGAAATAGATTTGGATTGGCTTTAATATCCAAATAGACGTAAGAGTCACTTCGTTTCGCCGATATCCAAAGATCATCAGATTTCGAAGCTTCCAATCCAATGACACTGTTAACCTCAAAAGGCATCGTGTCAGGGGAGGCCACCGAAACTTTTACAGGAAACACAGAATAGGCAGGATCTAATTTAATCATCCAATTAACAGACTGCGTTTTTTGAGGAGGAATGCTCGACAGCTGTTTAGTCGCAATATCAAAATCTGCAACTGATACTCCAGGCAATGGAGAAAGTGCAAGAGAGACATTACTGACTTTATGACCGGTTGGATTGCCCACCAATAATGTGGCTTTCACATAGTGATTAGTACTCGGAACCCATTGAGCAGGTACTTGTAATTTTGCAGCCAATTTAACGGGCCCCTCAACGTCAATGATGTGACTGATACGGTTAGATTCGAGAGTAGAGGAGGTGACTTCAATGGCGATGCGATTTCGCCCAACCTGTGGAGAATTAGGAAAAATTCGAATGGGAATTTGACGAGTTTCTTTAGAGGGAACATCCCCAAGATTAAATTCTGTTTGACCAGTTTCGGTTTTAAATCCAGAGGGAAGGTTCAGCTTAATCGTTGTGTCTTTAGAGAGGAACTGGCTGGTATTACGCAGGTAAACCATCATGAGGAATGGAGTTTTAGACGACGAAAATAACTCGGACGGACCAGACACCCCCAATGACAGCTCGCCACCGGCCAATTGAACACCGCCCAGACCATACAATGTTTGAACTGTACGGGTCGAGTCAGCTGCCACCAGTATCGGATCAAAATAAAGTGCTAATGACGTATCTTTTTCCAGCTCACCTTCACGGACAAAGGGGCGATTTTGATGATACTGAAATGCCCAAGGTGACGAAAATAAAGTACCCCAATTGACCAAATAAACCCGATCAGGAGCTGTGACATTATAGCGGGCATCGGTCAATGTCCCCTGCGCAATCACATTCGGAGTCGAGAGAGAGTCAAACGCTTGCCAATAATCAAAGAGAGTCGATTTAGTATACGCAATTTCCGACTCCACCGCATAAGGGCCAATGCGAAACGGAGCTCCATCATTACTTCCCAATTTCGTATCCAACAAAATACGAATTCCGACACGGTGACCACGGGAATCTTCGTTTTTAACTGAATAGGAAATCAACGCCGTATCTTGTACCCTAGTAGAGGCATTTCGGGAAAATTGAATAGTTTGTTTCACCAAAATACTGCCCGGAAATTGACATACTGTTTCAATACGATCCGCAAACACATTTTGAGAAACGACTCGTCCAAACTGAAGTGGAGTCACCACTCTTTTTTGGTGCTTAGAACTGCTGCCTCCAAAAATATAGGGCTGATCATCAATCAATACCGTCGTATAAGACGTCCACGGCGTCGGATAACCATAAATGAGGGGTTGATGATCATCATTGGGGCGTTGCAAATCTCCCCCAGTTGTTTCAACAGAAAACCGGCCTAAATCTTCAGGGCCATCATTAACAATAAGTTTTATAAAATCATTCGACACACTCGAAACATCAGCATGAGACCCCACTGGGAAAAACACTGAAAGTATCATAAAAAAGGCAATGGCAAGTATTGTTTTGACTGACATCTGAAACATCCTAATTAATGGCAAATTCATGAGACATTCTAATCGTAGATTCAACATTTTGGCCCTGGATTCGTTTGGGTTGTAGCTTTTGATTTTGCATATACCGAACAAAGGCCATATCTAACTCTGGATGGCCCGTCGATTGGACAATCGTATAGTCTTTAACTTTTCCATCGGCATCAATGAGAAAATCCACAGCGACAGTACCGCTCCAGCCAAAATTAAGCGCAGATTTAGGATAGACCGGATTCACAGGATATCCCAAAATCGGAGACTCGCGATCCCCGAGATAAGTTTGAGCGGGGCCGACCGTACCATCCACAGGCCCCGACGCAGGTCGACTTTGAGCGGGGGGCGTTTCAACCACCGCTTCGGATGATGCTTGCGTACGCACCGTGGATTGAGGCGGCGGGGGTGTCGCAGGGGTAGTCTGTTTTTGAGGAGACTGCACAATCGGTTGAGCCATAGGAGGCAATGCCGGATCCACATCAATTAAAGGACCATCATTGGGGGTTTCATCAATAATCAAAGTCTTAATCGGAATCCGCATAATTTGACTATTTCCGTTATGCTCAGACGTAATAATGGTAGGGACATATAGCCAAAGAATTAAAAACAACATGGCATGCAACAAAAGACTAACCAGAAACGAATCCCACTCAAGCGAGTCGGGGCGATACACTTTAGAATCAATCACGGAGCGGCTATTCTTTGGGAACGGCCAATCTTTTTGCTTCGAGGACAATTGAGTAACACCCACCTAAACGGATTGCATCCAATACAGACATCACAGACTCATAAGGCGTGGCACGGTGTGCCTGAACCACAACTTCTAATGTAGGAGTGGTCGTCATTAGGGCCGTCACCTGAGACTGAAGTGTAGAGAGATCCGCAATTTCATGCCCCCCTAAAAACAGTTGACCAGTCTCATTAATTGACACCACCACTCCCTCAAAAGGATGTTCAGCGGTTACCACTTGAGGTAGTTCAAGCTTAATCCCATCTTGGGCATTTGAAAATGTGGTAGATACCGCAAAGAAAATCAACAAAGTAAATACCACATCAATAAATGTGGTAAGTGTAATTTCTGGATTTTTAATGCGGCGCCGATAGGGCCTAAATTGTAAGTTAATAATGGTTACCGTCCTCCTGAGCGACAATATCCGATAACTTCATTAGAAATTTGGTTCAATCGAGCAAAAAAGGCATCCATTTTATACAAAAAATACTGGTGCGCAAGTAAAAATGGAAGGGACATTGTCATCCCAAATGCTGTTGCGATCAGGGCTTCAGAAATCCCTCCAGAAAGCAATGCCGCATCTCCAATATGACCTCCGGACAACACCCCAAAAATTTTAATGAGTCCTGAAACTGTTCCAATCAATCCCAAAATAGGGCATGCAGTGACCAGTGCAGACAAAATCGACAGGTTCCGATCGACTGCGGTGACTTCAATTCGAGTAGTTCCTTCTACTTGAATTTGAATATCTCGATCCGGCATATCCGATAGAGAAATCGCATGACGCAATACGCGCCAAACGAGTTGGGGCGACGAGCTAATGTCTTGCAATACCCGATCCTTACCCGAAAGCTGAAGCTGAGTTTTCACTCGGTCTAAAACCAAATCATGAGGAAAAGAATTGGAATACAAAAAATAGAAATTATAAATAATAATCGATGTTCCCCAAATCGAACATCCGAGAAGCACCCACATCACAGGACCTCCCTTCATAAACCACTCAATAAGCATGCAAAACCTCCATTGATCAACACAAAATAAAAAACAGGGAAAATAAAAAAAAGCAAAGTTACCCTAGCACATTTTTTTAAAAAAAGCTAGAGAACTACCCTTCATTAATTCGTCGGATGAGTCGATGCAAAGTCCCATATTCTTTTCGGTTAAAACTAAATACTAAACGTGGCTTATGAGGATGAAGATGACCGTCTTCGATAACGTCCGATGCATGAACTTGTTTAAACTCGCCGTCGACAAGTAAATGGCGATAAGTCTGGCCAATTTCATCCAATAGCATGGAGGATAGTGGAGTTTCAAGGCGCATCACGCTTTGATGGGGTAAGTACCTCACCGAATGGTACACACGGTAAAATTGGGTAATTTCATCTACAGCCTCCTGTACAGAGCTTGCAATTTTAAATAAAT
>CAZZBY010000063.1:0-6294 GCA_964652635.1 uncultured Candidatus Marinamargulisbacteria bacterium
GAGAAGGATTGTTAGATCGTTCGGTGAATGATGGATTTTCGGGTGGGGAAAAGAAGCGAAATGAAATTTTACAGATGATGTTATTGGACCCTCGATTGATTATTTTGGATGAAACAGATTCTGGTTTAGATATTGATGCATTGCGGATTGTGGCTGAATCAGTGAATCGATTTAAGTCCCCTGAGCGTTCATTTGTAGTGATTACCCATTATCAACGGTTGTTGGATTATATTGTTCCTGATGTGGTTCATGTGTTGGCGGGTGGGCGCATTATTAAGACTGGGGATCAGTTTTTGGTGAGAGAGTTAGAAGAAAGGGGGTATGACTGGCTGACTGGAGCTGTTCCCTCTGAGGTTAGAGGATGACAGCGGTGTCTTCGTCTGTGGACTTGAAATCGATGGCCTCACAACGACTGATCCAACTTGGCCTACCAACACCTGCCGATGAGGATTGGAAGTATCTGGCATTTGAGAATTTTGATTCCTTTAAACCGGCTTCTCAGAAGGTATCGACTTATGATGTTTTTTCAATGATTGAATTGTCGGATTATCTTGTTGTGATCGGTCAAAATGGGATTGATAAGTCTCGTTCTCGATTGCCAGTTCATGGTGTTTTTTTTGGCTCTGATGACGATGTGACTCAAGATCTTAAGCCATTGAACGACTTACTTGAATTGAATGATGCTTTGGTGATTAAGGCAATTGCTGAGATGTCGGTGTTACTTCGAGTTGTCGTTGAAGAAGGCGTTGCCTTGGATCGGCCGCTCCATATTATGGTGGACTCGTCGGCTTTTTTAACTCAACAATGGGTGCAGCCTGTCGTAGTCTTGGAATTGGAGTCACGTGCGTCGGCATCGATCGTTTTGCATCCGGTTCAGGTGAGTGGTGCTTTCGTGAATGCGCTTATCTCAGTCACTGTGTCTGATCATGCTTCTGCTGAATTGGTGGTTCTTAATTTGGATGGGCGATCGATAAAATTGATGTCGATGAGTTGTCGTGCAGTGCTGTCTCACTATTCTCAATTCCGGTTTTTACAGGCTTCTCATCATGCGGGGGTAAGTCGGTCGGATGTTCAGGTGGTGTTTACGGGTGAGCATGCGGCGAGTGAGTTGAGTGCTGTATCGGTATTGGAAGACCATGATCAGGTTCATCTTCGTACTCATATGACACATTTGGTGGGGGCGTGTTTGGGGCGGCAGTTGGTCAAATCGATTTTAAATGGGCAGAGTGTGAGTGAGTTTCATGGGGGCGTGTATGTGGCTAAAGGGGCGGATTTCACTGATTCGTCTCAATCCAATGCAAACTTGCTTTTGTCGGATCGTGCGCGAGCGATTTCTCGGCCTCAGCTTCAAATCCATGCAGATGATGTGAAGGCGGCTCATGGTGCGACTGTTGGTCAGCTAGATGATCGGCATGTATTTTATTTGATGAGCCGAGGTATTCCTAGAATGGAGGTTGAACGATTTTTACTTCATGCCTTTATTTTGGAAGCCTTGGATTGTATTTCGATGACTCGTGTCAAAGATGTGCTTAAACAACGGTTAATGATTTCGGGAGATGTGGGTGAATAATGCATTAGCCCATCAGTATCGTGAAGATTTTCCGGTACTTTCGTTGACGAAAGGAGACCGGCCTTTGGTTTATTTGGATAATGCGGCGACGACTCAAAAACCTAAAAGTGTGGCAGATCGGATATATCGGTTTTACACTCAAGAATATGGCACGATTCATCGAGGTGTTTATTTTTTGAGTCAGCAAGCTACTGTGTTTTATGATGAATCTCGGGAGACAATTACCCGCTTTTTAAATGCGGCGCGACCGGATGAAATTATTTTGACTCGAGGTACTACAGAGTCCATTAATTTAGTGGCTTCTGTTGTTTCTCGTGAGGGCTTGTCTATGGGGGATGAGGTGGTGATTACGGCGATGGAACATCATGCCAATATTGTTCCGTGGCAACAAGTGTGTTTGGCTACAGGAGCGGTGTTAAAGGTTGTGCCAATTACTCAAGCGGGTGAGTTGGACTTAGAAGCGTTTCGACAGTTGATGACACCTCAAACTAAGATGGTGTCCGTGGCTCATGTGTCTAATGCGTTGGGGACGGTGAATCCGATTGCAGAGATTGTGCAAATGGCGCATGCGGTTGGTGCTAAGGTGATGGTAGATGGGGCTCAAGCCGTATCTCATATTCCCGTCGATGTGCGGGAGTTGGGGTGTGATTTTTATGCGTTTTCGTCCCATAAGCTGTTTGGCCCAACGGGGGTTGGAGTGTTATACGGGCGTTATGAACTATTAGAGCAACTTCCGCCATATCAAACTGGTGGAGATATGGTTGAGACGGTTACATTTGATCGGACGACGTTTGCAAAGCCTCCTGCTCGATTTGAGGCCGGTACGCCTGCCATTGCAGAAGTGATTGGATTGGGGGCAGCGATTGAGTATGTGACAAATGTGGGCTTTGACTTTATTTCGACGCATGAAGCGGGGTTGCTTGCATATGCGACGGAAGAAATTTCCAAATTGAATGGAGTACGCTTAATTGGAACTGCTAATCATAAGGCATCGGTGATGTCTTTTGTTGTTGAAGGCATTCATCCCCATGATGTTGGGACGGTGTTGGATGATTGTGGGGTGGCGATTCGGGCAGGGCATCATTGTGCGCAGCCCGTGATGACCTTTTTTAAGGTGCCTGCCACTAATCGAGCATCTTTTAGTTTTTACAATGTCTCGGATGATGTAGATCGCTTGATTGAGTCGATTCGGTATTGCCAAAAGGTGATGTCGTGAGTTTGCGTTTAGAGCAGTTGTATCAGGAGACGATTCTTGATCATAATAAGCACCCTCGGCATTATGGTCATTTGGATGTGTGTACCCATCGCTCTCATGGAAAAAACCCATTATGTGGTGATGATTATTGGGTGTATTTGGATATACAATGTGGGGTGATTCACCAGGTTCGATTTGAAGGAAGTGGATGTGCGATTTCAAAGTCGAGTGCATCGATGATGTCGGAAGCGATTTTAGGTCAACGTCTTGAAGATGTGATTGCTAAAAAAGATCGGTTTTTGGAATTGTTGACTCAGGATCATGCTTTAGAAGAAGTTAAGGTATCGCTTGGAAAATTGATTGTCTTCGAAGGAGTTAAAAAGTATCCGGCTAGGGTTAAGTGTGCGGCATTGCCCTGGCGAGCGCTTGAAGCTGCACTATCAGAAGGTTCGTCCACTGTTGTGAGTACAGAATAAAGGAGAATATGATGTCAAACGAAATCAGAGTAACTGCCCATGTGACGCCTAATCCGAATACACTTAAGTTTTTATTGGATCGCCAATTGTTTCAGTCGGGGACTTTTAATTTTGATTCTAAGGACTCTGCGAATGGCTCATCGCTTCCATATGCCTTGTTTGAAATTAATGGGATTGAAGGGGTGATGGTGGGACCTAATTTTGTGTCAGTGACAAAGTCCTCCAGCCTTGATTGGGCGGACGTGGCCGAACCGATTATCACCACATTGAAAGGGGTCATTGCCAATGAGGATACCTATGTGGATGAGGAATTGCGCATTACGCATTCTGTGACGGGGGCTGATTCGGATGATGTGACTAAAATTAAATCGATTTTAGATGGTGAAATTAGACCTGCTGTGGCTATGGATGGCGGAGATATTGTATTTCATTCCTATGAAGATGGAATTTTGACGCTTCAGCTTCAGGGGGCATGTAGTTCTTGTCCGAGTTCGATTATGACTTTGAAAATGGGGATTGAAGCTCGCCTTAAAGAAGATGTGGCATCGCTTCGTGAAGTGGTTCAGCTTTAACTTTTTTGAATGGTGAAGTCTAAGATTACATTTTTGACACAGGGGTGTCGCTTAAATCAGTCGGAGACGGCAGTGATTGAGCGGCAGTTTGACACTGACCGGTTTTTGGTGACGGATGATGCTAATACTGCGGATGTGGTTGTGGTGAATACGTGTACCGTGACTGAAAATGGAGATGCAGATACTCGACGATTAGTCCGGCAGTTGGCGGGGCGTAATCCGTCAGTAAAGGTAGCATTGGTGGGGTGCCAGGCCCAAATTTTGAAGGAAGCGTTGTTGGATTTGCCCAATGTGGTTTGGGTGGTGGGGAATGCAGAAAAGTTTAATTTGGCTTCTATTGTGAGGGATGCGAGTTCGGATACTCCCCAGGTGATTGTGCCTAAAATTGACCGGTCTAGCTTTACGGCAGAGGCGGCGATTGATCGCAAACATACCCGGGCTAATCTTAAAATTCAGGATGGGTGTGACTTTTTTTGTGCATTTTGTGTTATTCCCTTTGCGAGAGGGCCTGCGCGAAGTCGGCAATTTGCGGATATTTTGGATGAAGCTCAGTTATTAGTGGCTGCTGGCTATCGAGAAGTGGTTTTGACGGGGGTGAATATCGGAACGTATTGGGATTCGGGGTATACGTTTTTGGATGTGGTTCGGGCATTAGATGCGATTTCGGGTATTGACCGTATTCGGATTTCGTCGATTGAACCGACGACGATACCGTATGAACTATTGGACTTGATGGCAGATCCGCATTCGACAGTGTGCCGGCATTTGCATATCCCTTTACAAGGCGGGACGGATGAGGTTTTGGCTTCCATGAAACGCAAATACACATTGTCTGAATTTGATCAGTTTATTACCGAGGCTCGCCGTCGTGTGCCTGGGATTTGTATTGGGACGGATGTCATTGTGGGATTTCCTGGGGAGACGGAGGCACTGTTTGCTAAGACTGAGGCGTATATCAGGGAGTCGGTGATTGATTATATTCATGTATTTACCTATTCGGAGCGGCAGTTTGCGCGTAGCCGAAAAATGGAAGGGCAAGTGAGTCGTGTAGATAAAGCCAAGCGTAGTGCGTCTTTGCGGAGTGTTTCTAGTCGTAAGCGAAGGTTATTTACTGAAGCGGCGTTACACCACCCGACAACGGTATTGCTTGAAACTCAAAAATATGGATTTTGGACGGGACTTACAGATCATTATGTCCGAGTGTATGTGGAAAGAGAGGGGAGTAAGAATCGATTAGTTGATGTTACTCCCTATGAAGTGTATCGGGATGGGGTTTTGAGTTGTTAGAGTGTAGTTTCTTGTGATGATTCCCTCCTACTCTCTAGATCATAATATTGAGGCTGCCATACTATGTGGCCTCCTGTATGCACTCGGGGTGTTGTGAATACCACCCTGGATACGGCTTGTCCGGGGGAGAGATCGCTTTCTTGGGACGTTGTTGCCATGGCTACATAGTGACGACAGAGTTTTGCTAGCTCGGCGAGGGCCTTGTTTTTGTCGATGGGGGTTTTGGACTCGCCCTGATCATATACTTTTACTGTTTCTTGACTTTCATCGATACAAATTTGAACTGGTTTTTCTTGTTTTAATGACTCTAATGCTTGGATGATGGACATTGCTTTTAGTAATGCGGGAATTGTCTTTTGTTCTGGCTTTGGCTCTTTGAGTCTTATCGGTGACGCATCTGTTTCAAATAAGTTTTGGATTTTATTTTTACACTTTTCGTAGACTTCATGCGCTGCTAATGCCTTGACTAGAGATAGCTCTGATCGAGGGGCCTTATCACTTTCTACTGCAAATGCCTTTAGTATTTCACTCATTTTTGTTACGATTTCTGTGACTGTTATTTCTGTTTCTGGTGTCAGTATAATCTCATTTAATTTCCTGTTGAGTACTCTGACTTCTTTAGCTTGAAATTGCGTTGCACCTTTGCTACTGCTACTGGCCAATATTTTATGCAATGTTTTTATTCTGATCGTGGCGGCTTGTTTTTCTGCTTTTATTGTTGCCATCATATTCCTCGTTTTTATTTCAAATTATCTAAAGTTAAATTCCCTTTCCCAATAAGTGGTATCACAGACATTGTCGGAATTAGACTTCTGATAATTTCAATGAATTTTTTTTGATTGTACAGTGGTGGTTTTAGGTGATTTTAGTGTGATCTTAACTTTACTGCTCCTGCCTAGTCTTATGGAGCGATGGAGAATCGTAAAATCTTTGTTGAAACCTATGGGTGTCAGATGAATGTGTATGACACAGAACTAGTCAAGAGTATTTTGACTGGGGCAGGGTTTCTTTGGGCATCAGTTGAGGAAGAGGCTGATGTGGTAATGCTCAATACCTGTTCGGTACGAGATAACGCCAATCGTCGTGTATTTGGGCGTATTCATGAAATTAAGAGGCGATCTACCTCCCAAAAACCTGTACTGGTTGGGATTTTGGGGTGTATGGCTACTAATTTTAGGCGTAAACTATTGGACG
>CAZZBY010000064.1:0-6232 GCA_964652635.1 uncultured Candidatus Marinamargulisbacteria bacterium
AGGCTGGTCGATATTTCGGCTATTTTTTTTGAGTTGGTTTGATTTATTGAACTATTTGCATAGATATCTCGTTTTTCTCTTGATTGAAATTCAACGAGGGCTGCTTTTATTTTTTCTGCGATTTCTTTTGAAATTGTGACTGATTGTAACGAGTACGCGGTGAATGTGGCGGCTGATAATAGTTTTTTCATTTGGAACCTCACTTTTAATGCTTGGTTTCCCCTAAATCACCCCCTCCTCAGGGTTTTTCTAATGAATTATCGAGTGGTTTTTCTTGTGATTTCTTTTTTTATGTATTTTATGTAATTTTTGGATGATTTATAGGTTGTTTTTTTTAGTTTTTGCTTTAAAGTTTTAAGTCTTTTTAGTACACTCCATTTATCTCTTTTTCGAGGTTTATTTTGGCTCTTGTTGCAAATCATTTTGTTTTATCTGAAATTTCTAAATCTATTCGTTCATTGTCGATTGATGCGATCGAAAAAGCGGGTTGTGGTCATCCAGGTTTGCCATTGGGATGTGCTGATATTGTCTCTGTCTTGTATGCCAATGTGTTGCGTCATGATCCTAGTACACCAGATTGGGCTAATCGGGATCGATTTGTGCTTTCGGCGGGGCATGGCAGTATGGTGCTTTATTCGGCCTTGCATCTCGCTGGGTTTGATGTGAGCCTGGAAGATATTAAGGCCTTTCGACAATTGCATTCTAGGACACCTGGGCACCCTGAGTATCGGGAAACCCCTGGTGTAGAAACGACGACTGGTCCATTAGGTCAAGGAATTGCTATGGCGGTGGGGATGGCCTTGGGACTTAAGATGAATGAAGCTCGATTTGATGTGGCGTCCGAAAAGCTATTGGATGCGAAGGTATATGTTTTGGCTGGAGATGGAGATTTGATGGAAGGTGTTTCATCAGAGGCGTCATCGCTTGCTGGACATTTGGCCTTAAATAATTTGATTTTGATTTATGACTCTAATGATATTTGTTTAGATGGTCCAATTGATGAATGTTTTACTGAAAATGTTCAAAAACGGTATGAGGCTTATGGGTTTGATGTTCAGGTGATTGATGGCCATTCGTTTGATGACATTCAAAAATCTTTGGATGTTGCGAAAGTAAGTGATAAGCCCAGTTTGATTATTGCCAAAACGGTGATTGGAAAAGGGGCTCCCACAGTTCAGGGGACGAGTGAAGTTCATGGAAAAAGTTTGGGGGCTGCTGAAGCCATTTGTACTAAGGATGCGCATCAGATTCCGACTGATGTCTCTTTTTGGGTCTCGGATGTGGCGTATGAGTATTTTTCTCAGAAAAAAAATGAGCACTCTTTGGTGAGACGAGATTGGGATGTATCGTTTGCAAATTGGGCCAAAAAGAATTCGGAATTGTCGATTTATTGGGGGGCTTTGGAAGCTCCTTCGAATTTGCTTGATGTATTGAAACAGCTTGAAATTAAGGCGAATTTCCCAACACGGCAATCGTCGAATGCCGTGTTGCAGTGTTTGGGTAGCCAAGTGCCATCGTTAGTGGTGGGATCTGCGGATTTGTCTTGTTCGGATAATACATTGCTTAAATCGGCTGGGACGGTGAAGCCATTTCAATATGGTGGTCGCAATATTAAGTATGGCGTCCGTGAATTTGCGATGGCGGCAATATCGGTGGGGCTTTCACTTCAAGGGATGGTCATTCCTGTTTGTGGGACATTTTTGACGTTTTCGGATTATATGAAGAATGCTATTCGATTGTCGGCCTTAATGAAAATAAAAGTGATTTTCCATTTTACACATGACAGTGTTTTTTTAGGAGAAGATGGGCCAACTCATCAGCCGGTTGAGCATTTGGCGGGCTTGAGGGCGATGCCCGGATTAACGGTGATTCGCCCTGCGGATGCGACTGAAGTGCGAGGTGCTTGGGTGACAGCGTTGCAGGTGGATGGGCCGGTAGCCTTGATTTTGTCTCGCTTGTCTGTGCCAGATTTGACGGTGACTTCTGCTGAAAATGTGAGTCGAGGTGGGTATGTTGTGCGTCGGGAGTCTCAACAGAGGCTAGATTATTGTCTGATTGCTACGGGATCCGAAGTATCCCTCGCTTTGCAAGTTGCGGAACGGTTGGATTTGGATGGGTATTCTGTCCGAGTGGTGTCATTGCCGTCATTTGAGCTTTTTGATGGACAGTCTGTGGAATACCGTAATCGGGTATTACCTCCAGATTTTGCTGTGAAATATGTATCGATCGAAGCTCAGTCGTCTTTTGGATGGCATCGGTATGTGGGGCGGGATGGGATTTGTATTTCGGTGGACCAGTTTGGGGCAAGTGCCCCAGCGGATCAATTACGAGAATATTATGGATTTACGGTTGATGCTGTGGTTAATCGAATCTTGAAGGGGTCTCAATGATTCGGATTAAGCGATTGGTTAAGAAATATCCTAACGGGTTTTTGGCCTTGGATAATATTGACCTTCATGTGGGTAAAGGTGAATTTGTATATTTGGTAGGGCCGTCAGGGGCAGGGAAATCGACATTATTGGATGTCATTTTTAGGTCTGAATTACCGACATCTGGCGATATCTATATTGATAATTTTTCCTTAAATCATTTGAAACAGGCTCAGGTGCCGTATTACCGTCGTAATATTGGCATGATTTTTCAGGATTATAAGTTACTTCCTGGGCGGACTGTGTATGACAATGTGGCCTTTGCGCTGCGAGTGATGCATTATCCGAGATCGCGGATTCATCGGCATGTGTCCCAAGTTTTGGAATTGGTGGGACTTTCTGAAAAAGTGTATCACTTTACTTCGGAATTATCGGGTGGGGAACAACAGCGGATTTGTATTGCCAGAGCGATTGTGAATAACCCGCCGATTTTACTTGCGGACGAGCCGACGGGCAGCTTGGATCCTGAAACATCCTGGGAAATTATGCAGCTTTTGAGCAAGATTAACTCGCGTCAAACAACGGTGTTGGTGGCGACTCATAATAAGAGTATTGTGGATGATATTCGTAAACGAGTGGTGGTATTAGAGTCTGGAAAAATTGTTCGTGACAAGCATTTTGGGACATATGATGGGTAAATACAGATGTTAAATGATATTATTTTCTTTTTTACTGAAGCCGTTAATGGAATGCGACGATCGGGCATGATGATTGTGATTTCAATTGCTACTGTTACGGTATCCTTGATTGTTTTTGGTATTTTTTTATTGGTTAGCGTGAATATGACTCACTTGGCTAATTTTATGGCATCTAAGCTTGAAATTAGGGTCTATTTAAAGGATTCGGTAAGTGATACGGATGTGGCGGTGTTTCGAGATCGATTGAAGTCGATGCCTCAGGTGAAACGCTTGGAGTATGTGAGTAGGGAGGAAGGTTGGAAACAGTTTCAAACTTCTTATCCCACGATGGTATTGGGGGAAATGATTACTCAAAATCCGTTGCCAAATTCGTTTCGTATTTTTGTAGTGGATGACTCGCAATTTGTGTCGTTTGCTAAGTATTTGTCTTCGATTGATGAGTATGTTGAGGACGTGACTTATGGGGATATTATGGCAGAGCGTATTCAGATGATGTATCGATTTTGTCGATATTCGGGGTATGTGTTGGTGGGCTTGCTTACGATGGCGACCTTGATGATTGTCATGAATACGATTCGATTGACTGTGATTGCGCGTCAGGCAGAGATTGAAATTATGCAATTGGTGGGGGCAACTAATCCCTTTATTCGGGCGCCGTTTTTGATTGAAGGATTTTTAATTGGATTGATTGGCTCTCTGTTTTCGGTGGGTATTTTACGGCCGATGTATGCCTATTTGGCCATTGAATTTCAGAAAAAAGTTCCCTTTGTTCCGCTGGTGTATGACCCCGTGATGTTGAGATATGTTTATTTTGCAATTACGGGTGCGGGGCTCTTTTTGGGGACTGTTGGTGCTTTTATTGCAGTGTCGCGTACCCTTAAAACCAAATATTAGGAGTTTCCATGATTCAATTTTTTAGAAATCACTCGAGCAAAGTTGTTTGGGTTATTATTGTTATCTTTTTACTGACGATGTTTTCGGGATTGTTGCTTAAAGGAGTGTATTCTGGCCGGATGTTGGGGCGGACAGCGACTCAGCATTCTTCGGAAGGGGTGGTGGCGACGGTGGGGGATTATCAAGTGGGTCACCAATTGTATGATCATTATTTGAGCGATGATTTGTATCTGTTTCAGGCGTCACGGCCATTTCAAAAGCCATCCCCGGAGATATTAGAAATGCTTCAAATGGACGCGCTTTCGAAATCGGTTCAGTATTTGGTGATGTTGAATGGGGCACATCACCATAAAATTAAAGTCACTCGGTCTGAATTTGAGCAGCATATGGCCTCATTAATGACTCAATTTGGCTTTAAATCGAAGAGTGAGCTTAAAAAGAAATTAAAAGAGCGGCATATGAGCTATGGTGATTTTGAAGATTCCCAAGAGGATGATTTGATGGTTCAAAAGTTTATGGGCTTTTTGCAATCTAAGGTGACTGTGTCGGATGCGGATGTGGACCATCAGTACACGGATGTGGATGTTCAGCATATTTTGTTTCGTATTACCCCTACCCGGTCTGTGGCTGAGACGGTGTCCGTATCTCGTGCGGTGAAACTTAAAATTGACCGTGGACTTGATTTTGGTGAGGCTGCTCGGTTGTATAGTGATGATGTGGAGTCTAAAAATTTGGGTGGGCATTTGGGGTGGTTATCGCCGAATGTCTTGCCTGAAATGTTTGAAATGATGCATTCACTCCATCCTGGACAGGTATCTCAGCCGTTTTTAACTCGGTATGGTTACCATCTCATTAAAGTGGTGGCAAAACGAGATCGTGTGCGACCATTGGACCTTAATTATGATCGGGAAAAACAAGTGATTTTAAATCAGAAGCGTCAGCAGGTATCGGATGCGTATATGCAAACGGAATTGTCGGGTAAACAATTTCAATTTAACGAACCCTTTTTAGAAGGGCATCATCATAAGCGTGAAGGGAAATTGAATGAGGCTTTAGGAGCATACCAACGTGCAGTTTCTGTGATGCCTAATTCGCCGTTGCCTCATTATTATATTGCTCAAATCAAGGTGGCCCAGCATCACCTTGATTTGGCAAAGGAAGAATTATTGAAAGCGTCAGTTAAAGGGGAGTTAAATCCAGCGTTGGATTTACCGGGGGTTCACATGGTGCTTGCCCAGATTTATGCAATGCAAAAAGATGCTGAGCATGTTCGACTAAGCTTGGATCGTGCCTTGGCTTTGTCTCAAAATGATTATTTGGCGATGCAGCAATTAAAGCCGTTTATTCAAAAATTTGGATCTTCAGCTCAACAGGCGACATTTCATCAGTATGTTACACCGCTTGAGTCTAAAATTACGGCCTTGATTAAGGCTGAGCAAGCCAAAAACTCATCTCTTCCAGCAAATCGGTCTTCTGCTTTTGGGAGATAAGCTTAAGCTTCGGCGTCTGTTAATTCGGCTTCTTGTGCTGCCCGCTTTGGGTCTTCGATAGCGTATAGGGTCAAGGTCATGGTGAGGATCCTCTTGTCTATTTGATCGATTGGGATATCTGGTGCTATGGTGAGAAGTGCGTTTTTAAAGGACATACGCGCTTTTTCCCTGTCGATTGTGGAGCTTGGGAATGCATTTAAAAATACGTTGAAGCGTGCACATAGCTCGACTGGGTTTAGCGTGCGGGCATAGCCTCCAAACTTACCTAGTAACCAGCCTAAAAAGTCACTGACTAGATGGCGATATTCTGGGCATATTTTGTTAAATTCTTGAGAGATGTCATTGATTAGATATAGGTTTCTGTTATGGAGGAGTAAGGGAAGATTGGCCATATCGCCTTGTCTATCTTCAGGTGAATGCGTTTTAAACTCTGTATGGTAGATTTTGTAAGTTTTGCTTGCAATTTCCCCTAGTTGAGGGTCTGTGTCTGCTGGTAGTCTGCAGGTTGATTGATCTTTTTCAGTTGCGGTATAGAGTGCTTGTAGTAATGCTAAGCTTTCTTCTTCAAATTTTTTACATTCCTTCTCGCTGTCTGCTTTTAAGGATTGGAAATCTCTTTTGTAGTCGGCAGTTAGTTGTTCATGAGCAGATTTGTATTGTTGATGTAAGGTTTTTATCCCTTCGTTGTGCTTATGAATTTCTATATTATTTTTTTCTATTTCGTCATTTATTTCTTTATACTTTTTTCTTAGATCTTCCATATTAGTGTTTAGGCGATGAC
>CAZZBY010000065.1:0-6070 GCA_964652635.1 uncultured Candidatus Marinamargulisbacteria bacterium
CAAGTGCGAGGCCGGAAGCCGAGGAAATGGTGGTGATGGATCGAGAGGAAGAAACCGGAGTTCACTCGATGAGCCACATGGAAAGTCGAGCGTCAAAAGACCCCGATGCGAGGTGGCTAAAAAAGGGAAAGAAGACGTATTTTGGGTACAGCTTCGCTGAAGCTTCGCCTCCAAGATAGTCTGCTCATTTCGATCAATTGCATACCTGGGGTATTTCGCAATAGTCCCAACAGAGAACTTATTGCCCACATTTAGAGGGGTGTCAGAGCGTCTGACGGGGTGTTCACTCTGACTCACCCGTATTATTAAGCGTTTCCAGTAATGCCTGAGTCTTGGGGACTACCCCGTCACGCTTTGCATGCCACCCCTTCTAGGAAGGGGAATATGGTCCAAAAAAACGACTGTGTACTGTCGATGATTATATCGCATTTTATTTGGATCTAGCTATAATTGTGCCGTGAGTCCTTTTAGTAAATTTTGGGGTGAGTTAGAGTTTGGATTGGAGTTTATGATGGATTGGGGGTAGGCTGGGAGTTGCGGAGTGGCCCAAGACATCAGGGATGAAGTCCACAGGAGGGCGGGAGGTATCGCAGAGGCAACGGAAGGCTGGAATGACGATTTTGTCGAAAATACTGGGTTTGGCTAGTTCTCCGTCGCTGTATTTGACGATGTATTTGTTGACTTTGAATTCGGCAATTTCACTTTCGAGTAGAGATTCAAATATATCCCTTATTTTAACTTGCTGTCCTGATTGATCTTGGATGCTTACATCGTGATATAGCCATTGATAGAGTTGCATCCGGGCGATTTCGGCGGTGGCCATATCTTCCATGAAACGCTGGCCTTGCTGGGTGCTTCCAACAGCCATATAGGAGGTTCCGATTGTGCCGCTGCCATGTAGCCAAGCGGTCATATACTGGAGGATGATGCTGATATTGGTACGAACTCCCAGCTCTGTTGGAGGCGTTTGGAGATCACGAGGGACTTGAGTTAGATCTGCTTCTGTGACGCGGTAGCCGGTTACTTTACCGAGCTGATGGGGCTCTTCTCTAAACGCTGTCTTGAAGATTTTTTGCATACTGGGGGCCAGATCTGGGTGAGCTACCCAAGCCCCGTCGTGACCAAGCTCTGCTTCTCGCCTTTTATCTGTAGCAATGGCTTCCATGGCTTTGGCGTTGAGTTCCCTAATGCGATCTACTTCTTCTTTAGATGCGCCAGATTCGGCTTTGAAGGGGACTTGAGACGACATTCCGCCCATTGCATGGATACCATGGCGATGGCAAGTATCAATCAATTGTTTGGCGTAGGCCGTCATAAAGGGGACCCCCATGGTGACCTTTACACGATCTGGCAGCATGTATTGGGGATCAGCAAAAATTGTTTTCATATAGGAAAATAAATAATCCCATCGTCCACAATTAAGACCGCAAATATAGTCTCTCAGTTGGTAGGCGATGGCGTCCATTTGAAACGCTGCAGGGAATGTTTCGATGAGAGCTGTGACACGAATTGTGCCCTTTGGAATATTGAGCTTAGACTCGGCACTCGCAAATATTTTTGCCCAGAGAGCCGCTTCTTTATGTGATTCTAGCTTTGGGATGTAATAGTATGGGCCAGATCCATATGCTATTTTTTGTTTCGCATTATTAAAAAAATCGATGGCAAAATCGATGAATGCGCCTGGAATGGGCTGTCCATCGACTAAAATTTCGGGCTGGAGTAAATGTAATCCACGAGGGCGTACGAAATAGGGTTTATCACTTGGATTTACAGGAACGTCTCCTTGCTGTTTGGTAAGCTCCCCACGGGATAGAAGATAGAGGTTAACATGTCCAGTTTCGATTGTATGGATAGTCGGAGCCATTGAATCCTCGAAATCAGTCATGTAGGTTGAGGCTTCACTTCGCATTGAATTGACAACCATTCGGCGACTGCTGGCGGGGCCGGTGATTTCAACACGACGATTCTGGAGATCTTCAGGGATTTTAGGGCCTTGCCAGTGGTCATCGTCGCCTGGTCTTAAATATTTCGATGGAGGTATAAATTCAAATGGTAATAAGCCTTGTTTTAGTCTTTCTGCAGTTATTGCTTTTTGTGCTTGGCGCTCGTCCATCAGCATTGACCATTCACCTCTAAATTCACGGACGAGATCTCTTAGAAAGATTAGTGCTTCAGCAGAAAATACGGTGGGATTAAGAGGATGTATTGTTGTCACACCCTCTACCGAAACTCTAGTTTTGACCATTGGTACAGTGACTATTTTAAACATGCTCCCATCCCTCTATTTGAGTATTAACGCTTATCGTGTTTGTAGTAAATGAATTGTTTGGTTTCGCTTGGATCCGACTGAGACCATTCCGATGCGGACACCGCTTTTTTGTTCGATGTAGCGGACATAGTCTTTTGCAGTTTGAGGAAGGTCATCAAATTCGGTGAGTCCGGAAATATCTTCGGTCCATCCGAGAAGCTCTTCATAAATAGGCTTTGCGGAGGTGAAATCATCAACGTCTAGGGGAAACTCAGTGATGAGTTGGTTTTCGATTTCGTAGCCAACGCAGATTTTTACAGTGGGAAGACCGTCTAGGACATCGAGTTTAGTGAGGCAGATTTCAGTCATTCCGTTGACTCGGATGGCGTAACGTAAGGCAACCATGTCTAGCCAACCGCATCTGCGGGGGCGTCCGGTAGTGGTACCGTATTCGCAGCCCTTTTCTCGAAGTCGCTCACCGGTTTTGCAGTGAAGCTCGGTAGGAAATGGCCCCTCTCCGACACGAGACACATAGGCTTTGACAACGCCTAATACTTCATCGATTTTATGAGGGCCGATGCCAGCTCCGACGCAGGCGCCACCGGATACGGGATTGGAAGAGGTGACGAATGGGTAGGTCCCATGATCGACGTCCAACATTGTGCCTTGGGCACCTTCTAGAATGATGTTTTTCTTTTGGTCAATGGCCTGATTGATAAATAAGGAGGTGTCGATGACAAATGGGGCAAGCTTTTTGCCGTATTCATAGCTAGTGTCAATAATGCCTTCGATGTCGAGTTCGTGGTCGGGGAGGAGCTGATCCCAGTTATGTTTTTTAACTTTTTTAGCGAGGCGCTCTCGGCACATAAGGTCCATGACACGGATGCCTGCTCTTGCCACTTTGTCTGTATAGGTGGGGCCGATGCCTCGTCCAGTGGTGCCGATTTTTTGTTCGTGGCGCTTGGACTCTTGTCGGTTGTCTAATAAGCGATGAAATGGGAGAATTACATGCGCAATGCTGGACACTTTGAGCTGGTTAGAGGTTACTTCAATCCCTTGTTTCTTAAGGGTGTCGATTTCTTGGAAGAAGACTTCAGGATCAATGACAACGCCGTTAGCGATGACGCAACAGCAGTGTTTATATAATACGCCAGATGGAATCAGGTGGAGCTTGAATGTTTTGTCCCCAACAACTACGGTGTGGCCTGCATTGTTACCGCCTTGATATCGAACTACCAAGTTCATGTTTTCGGCTAGGATATCTGTGATTTTTCCTTTGCCCTCGTCTCCCCATTGGGAGCCTACAATTACCTTAACCGCCATCTAGTCACTCGCCTTGTCTTGCTTTGTCTCGCCAAGGGTGACGAGCGGTATTCGATGCTAACATGATTTTATTTTTTTTAAAAGTAAGGGGATAGCTTCATATGCCCGAATGAGGCCAATCATGGGTGGGGAATAGTGCAGGATATCATCTATGGTCTCAAGATTAATCCCCCCAATGGCAACGTAAGGGATGCGCAGTTGAGTCACTGCAGCCTTGAGATAGTCGACTCCAACAGCATCTCGGTTGGGTTTTGATGGAGTTTCCCAGATGGGTCCAATGCTGACGTAATCCGCACCGGCGTCTTGGGCCGCTAGCCCTTGCTCTACAGAGTGAGTGGTTTTGCCGATGAGCTTGTGAGGGCCGATCCATTGGCGTTGATGGGGGATGGGGATATCGTCTTGTCCGGTATGAATGCCGTCTGCGTCGATAGCGAGCATGATGTCGATATGGTCGTTGATCATGAAGGGGATGGTTTCTGTGTTTGGAATTTCTTTTAATTTGGATTTGAGAGCTGCCGCTTTTTGGTAAATGGTCGCTTTGGAGGACTGTTTGTCTCGTAGTTGGATGATGGATGCACCAAGTTGAATGCTGTGGAGCAAGACGTTAATATCATCGGAGATGGCGTAAATACCGTTTGGAAGGGGCTTTTGATAGAGCGGAAGGACGATATCCTTTTCGAGGGTATAAACATCGTATCTCATTCGATTGTAGGCGGGGTCTCCCGTATATTCTTCCATGACTCGAAGGGCTTGGCTGACTCTCTTGAAATTGGCAGTGAGGATATCAATAAGAGATTGGCGTTGTGTGGGGATTTCATAGGCGCGTATATCCTGTGAGACATCGCGGATGTTGAGGAGTTGGTGAGGCTCTGGTATTTTAGTGGCGATTTGCTTTCGAAGTTGAGATAGTGCTTGGGTTTGGACATTATTTTGACTGATAAATCGGGTATATTCTTCAATTACACGCAGGCCCTCTGAAATTCTATTGAGATTTGCATCGATAATACTGTAGGGAAAGGGCATATTGGTCATCACTTAACGGTAAGTTTTGATAGGTCATTCAGTCAAGTAAGGAATTTAGAGGGAAATGTCAGTCAGTTTTAATCGCAACGTATCTACATCATCACTTCAACGTCCTGGATCTAATAAGTCTGCGGGAACAGAAGATAGCTTAGGCAAGCCTATCGGCGGCTTAATGCGCTTTGGTGAAGATTACAAGGATGGCGGAAACTTTGGTGATGACGGCAGTCCTAAAGATCCTTTTCAAAATCAACGTCATCAGGTGGATATTCGTGAACTTAACGATGAGGCCATTATGTGGGCTAAACATGCCTTGGGTGAGCTCCCCCTCCGAACTTATGCGCATGCGTTTGATTCTGGATATCTCCTTCAGGATCTCTTGAAAACCCTTCGTCGGTATAAAATTGTGTATGAATGGTGGGTTATTCAAGTGCCCAGATTGGATGTTCTGCAACATCTTTTAGAAAAACATGTTCCGATGTCGATTAAATCTAATCCTGACGATATCGCATCTGATGTCACATTGGCTGTATATCGTATGCTTTTAAATCGTCGGCACTTGTTGCCTGGCGGTGTGATTGGGATGGTAGACCCTCGAATTTGGACTTATGACATGCCTACGATCAATATGAAAGTCGTGATCCCTAAATTGATTCAGGAAAAAATTCTGAATGATTCCCTTGAAATTATGGAAATTCCGCCTCGAGAATGGTTTGAAAGCCAGTTTGGAAAAGAAGGAGGATCTAAAATTAGACTTTATTTGTGGTCCAGACGTAATCATGTTGTGGCGACTTCTTCTACCAGCACCGTTAAAAAAGGATTGCTTTGGTTTGGACGAGGCTAATTAATCTACACTGTTAAGCGGTGATGATTTTGGTGATGATGTCGGCTGGGGCTATTCCTTTTTGAGTAGGCCATGACATTGGAATGAGCTTGGTAATGGCGGTTTGAATGGCCTCCCAGGAGAGTTGGGATTCGGAGATGACTTGGGCAGGGTAGAGGCTACTGTGTGCTTTGGCATTGGCAGTTTGATGATCATCCTTGGCCTTGGGAAAAGGGATGAGGACGGCTTTTTTTTGAAAGTGAGCGAGTTCGGCAATGGTGGTGGCCCCTGCCCTACAGACGACAATCTCCGCGAGTTGGTAAAGCATATCCATTTTTTCGCAATAAGGGGTAATCATTTGTTGGCCAGTATTGGAAATCAGGGCCTCACATTGAGGGTGGTGGTGCCAGTGGGGATCTTGACTTACGGATTGGGTGATTTCTTTAAAACTTTGTGAACCCGTAATGTGGATTAATGGCGTATTGCTCTGGATGATTGTGGGGTAGTTGGCCAGGATGAGACGATTGAGATACTGAGCCCCTTGGCTACCTCCAAATACCAAGAGGGGCGGTGCGAGGAAGGTCATTGCTTCAATCACTTGCCTGACAGCATCTTTTGCAAACTGGGTTCGGATGGGATTGCCAGCATAGGTTGTT
>CAZZBY010000066.1:0-6058 GCA_964652635.1 uncultured Candidatus Marinamargulisbacteria bacterium
GTGATATATTTCATTTGTGGATGATGGTTCCTAGCAAATAAGATTGCGAGATGGTGCTTTTGAAAATAGACTTGGATGTCTTGTGGGGAAGGATGAATAGGAATGCCGATTGCTTCGATAAAATCGATACTCCCATTGGGCTTTCTGGAGCCTCTATTGCCGTGTTTGGCGATTGGTATCCCCATCGATGCCAGAAGGATGGCTGCTGCACTTGAGACGTTAAATCGATTCTTCCCTGTGCCGCCAGTTCCGCAGGTGTCGAGGAGAGGTGTTGATAACGGAACTTTGATCATGGCGTTACGCATACTTTTGGCAAAGCCGACAATTTCGGAAACAGACTCTCCTTTATGGTGAAGTGCGGATAATAACTCTGTTACTTTGTCTTGAGGGACAGTGCCTGAAAAAATTGTACTGAGAAGTTCTTGGGCGTTGTCGGTACTGAGGTTGAGCTTGTTTTGAACGTCGTGGATGGCCTTGTGAATGAGTGTCATTCGCTTACTTTTTGCTAGGTTTTCGGAGTTTGATTTCTTGCCCTTTGTTGGCCATGAAAAACTCTCCTTCTTTATAGACGAGTCTACCGTTGACTAGGGTTGCTATTGGGATTCCTTGGACTTCCCATCCATCAAATGCTGACCATTTACATTTGGTGTATTGTTGAGCGTTGTGAATGATTTTTTTCGCATTGAGGTCCACTAAGACTAAATCGGCGTCATATCCAATTTGGATGGCTCCTTTGAAGGGGATGCCGTATAGCAATGCAGGCGCTTCGCACATCCATCTTATAACGTCGGTGATAGTACATTTTTTTTGGGCGACGAGAGTGAGCATTAATGACAGTGAGGTTTCGATGCCAGGCATTCCGGAAGGAGCTTTCCCGTATTCTTGCTGCTTTTCTTCGATGGTGTGTGGGGCGTGATCGGTGGCGATGCAATCGATGACTCCGCTTTTAAGACCTTGCCATAATGCATCGGCATGCCGCTTTTCTCGGATGGGGGGATTAATGACGGCGAAATTATTGATTTTCTGGTAGATTTCGGGACCATGCAGCAAGAGATGCTGGGGAGAGACCTCGGTGGTTACGGGGGTGTCTTTTTTTGCTTTGGCAATGAGTTGCATTTCTTCTTCAGTAGTGAGGTGGCAAATGTGGAGTCGTCGTTGTAGGTCATGAGCGATCTGAAGGAGCATTTTAGTGGATTGGACAGCAGCTTCGACGCTTCGGATACGGGGGTGATCAAGGGGATTGGTGCTATCTCGATAGATGTCTTTATTTGCTTGGATAATGGATTCTTTTTCAGAGTGAACTGCGATAATGGCACTGGTATTATTTACTATTTTTCGAAGATCCTCTTCATGGTCTACGAGTAATGATCCGGTGGATGATCCGACAAATATTTTAATACCAGGTACATTTTCGATGGCTTTGAGTTCGTCTAGATTATTTGTGGTTGCTCCGATAAAAAAATTGTAGTTGGCTAAGGATGTTTCCTTGGCGATTTTCTTTTTTTCGGCGATGGCCTCTCGGGTTGTGGCTGAAGGGTTGGTATTGGGCATATCAAAAAAGCTTGTGACCCCACCTGCAACGGCAGCTTTGCTTCCAGATTCTAGAGTTTCCTTCCATGTTGCGCCGGGTTCTCTGAAGTGAACATGGGGGTCAATGACGCCTGGTATCAGAGTTAGGCCTTTTTCTTTAATGATGACTTCAGCATGATCTGGTAGCTTCCAATCCATGGCGGATATTTTGCCATTTTTAATGAGAATATCACCTTCTTTTTTTCCGAAGGGGGTGATCATTTGCACGTGTTTGATGAGGAGAGATTCGATCATACTTGGTTGATATGATGCCTTGTCTGTTTGTATTTTGCAATCCTTCCCGATGATTGCTTTATTAATGTGTCTCTTGATTACTTTTTTGGCAGGACTAATTTTACTCTATCCATTAATGGATAGGTTATGGAGGATGATTTCGGCAGCGTGTTGAATGGCTCCTGGACTTCCTAATAATTTCTGTACTTTTTTGAGCTCATCTTGACATATTTGATAGGCTATTCTGTCTGTTAATAGCGTTAATGCAGCCTTGGCGATATTTTCTCCGGTGCATTGGTCTTGTAAAAACTCTGGAATGGCTTCCTTTTTTAGATAAATATTAGGTAAGGCAATGTAGCCAATTTGGGTTTTCCATTTTTTCCCGACAATGGCAAGGGCGAGTTTATAGGAGATTGAGTTGAGTTTGTACCCTGTGATGCAAGGTTTTCCGAGGATGGCATGCTCTAATGTAATCGTACCTGAACTGCAGAGGGATAGCTCGACGTTGTTGATTATTTCATGGGAGTGGTTTTTGATGATTGTATAGGGGATTTTGGTTTTTTTGAGTGGATCTATGATGGAATTTAAGAGGCTGTTTTCGGCGATTGAGATTAAAAAATGAAGATCGGGAAGTTGGGAATGGAGGCGTTTTGCGGCATCTAATAATTGAGGGTATACATGGGTGATTTCCTGCTGTCGAGATCCTGGAAACACTGCCACCCATCGTTTCCGGTCTTCGATGAAAAATTGCTCTTTAAATTGTGTGTGGGTTAGTTTAGGGGAAACGATATCAAGTAAGGGATGTCCGATAAATGTTACATTTCCTCCAAGTCGATTATAAAAGTCATATTCCTGTTTAAAGATGGCTAAGAGGATGTCGGTGATTTGGATAACTTTTTTTCCACCTTTCTGGCTTCCCCATTGCCATTCCTGAGGGCAAATCAAATAGGCCGTTTTGATGCCGATTTTTTTGGCGTGCATGAGGACTTTCATGTTGAATCCTTGAAAATCAACAGCAATGATGATGTCTGGTACGATATCGTGGAGCTGACTTTTGATTTTTTTAAATACAGATAGATATTTTTTAATATGCTTAAGCGGCTCTAAAAATCCAATAGTGCTGATCGTGCTGACATCTTCGATTAGATGCACACCGGCGGCTTTCATTTTTTCGCCGCCCATTCCTATGAGTGTGGCGCTAGGCAGCTTTCTAAGGATTTCCTTGGCTAAAACAGCCCCATACATGTCGCCGGAAACTTCTCCTGCATTGATCCAGATCTTGTAGGCCATACTGTCATTATGGCATTGATTCTAAACTCATTCTACCGATTCATATTCACGTTGAGCCATGTCTTTAATTTTATGAGGCAATGATCCATAATTTATAGATGTCCACTATTAAGGTATTAGATGCATTGACTATTTCTAAAATTGCAGCTGGAGAAGTGATTGACCGCCCTGCTTCAGTGGTTAAAGAGCTGGTTGAAAACTGTATTGATGCTGGAGCTACTTCGATTGAAGTCGCGTTACGGGATGCGGGCCGCGTCTTGATCATGGTACGAGACAATGGATGTGGCCTTTCGCCCCCAGATTTGGCCTTGGCCCCTCTTCCACACACTACCTCTAAACTTACTTCTGTCGATGATTTAATGTGTGTTCGTAGTTATGGGTTTCGAGGCGAGGCCCTGTCGAGTATGGCACATGTTTCCACAATGGTTATGACCTCGTCTATTGATGGTCATCTTGGATATCAGCTTACGGCTCATCAAAATCAAATTTCTTCCCTTATCCCTGTGGCATGTTTACGAGGGACAACAGTCGAGATTAAGGATTTGTTTTTTAATATTCCAGTTCGAAAAAAGTTTTTAAAGTCAGATTCGGTTGAAATTGGCTATGTTTATGATGTGGTCTTACAGTTCGCTTTGATCCATCCCCATATTGATTTTAAATTGACTTCACAAGGAAACGAACTTCTGAATACGATGGGAGTGTCCGATACTGAAACTCTGGTGACACTTTTGTTTGCTAAGGAAGCCCGTGGAAAATTACTTTCTGTGGATACTCATCTGGGAGGCGTTCATGTCGTCGGGGTGGTGGGTGCGCCGATGATGACTTTTGGATCTCGACTTAAGCAAGTGTTTGCCGTTAATGGGCGTGTGGTTAAAAACTCACTTCTTCAAAAATGTGTGATGGATATCTATCGAGATTTGATACCGGCTAAGCGATACCCATTGGTGGTTTTGAATCTACTTGTTGATCAATCGGTGCTTGATGTCAACATTCATCCTCAAAAATTAGATGTACGATTTGTGCAGTCTGGTATGATGTATGATTCTTTGTCCAAAGCCCTTCGGATGGCGATTGGTCAAGTTTATTATCAGTCTTTTCCTAGTCAGTCTGATTTGGTGTCTACGAACTATGCTTCGGTGACGCCTTTATCACATTATCACTCTCAGGAGTATTCACCCCCTTCTCCTTCTGAAGTTTCAACTGCTATTGGTCTTTACCATCTGTCTGAGTTTCGGACTTTGGAGTCTCATCATATCGAGTTTTTTCAATTTTTAGACACTTATATCGTCTTGAAGGCGGCCCAGCTGATTTATATTTTGGATCAGCATGCAGTACATGAACGGATTTTGTATGAAAAATTTAAATCTCAGGCTGCAGGCCATATTGATACTCAACCTTTGTTAATTTCGGAGGTGGTTTCGCTTTCTCCGCCGATGATGTCGGTGGTTGTAGCGTACCAAAAAGACTTACTAAGATTGGGGGTCGATGTCGATCTTTTTGGTGAGGATCAGGTGGTGATTCGGGCGATTCCGCTGTTGTTAGAAGGAGCTGCGCTTTCGGACTGGCTTTTGGCCTATTTGGAATCGGTATCTGAGTCTGAAACGGAAGAATACTCGATTGTTGCTGATCAAAAAGAACGACTTCAGCTGAAAGCATGTAAGGCGGCCATTAAAGCTGGTAAACGAATGCCAGATCTTGAGGTGAAACAGCTCCTACAAGATCTGATTCAAACCCCCTCTAATTTTACATGCCCTCATGGACGTCCATTGTTTATTACCTTTGGCAAAACTGAACTAGAACGTCTGTTTTTAAGATAATATACCTCTCCTAAATCAAATTCTGGATGTCTACACACTGCGAAACCCCACAATTCAATTTTGAACGGGTATAGAGCCTGAAATATCTTTTCTTGTATTTGTTTTTGAAAAGTTTCAGTATACTTTTCCTGATGTCAGATTTGAATTTATTTTCACTTGGAATCCCAGTTTCCTATCCTACTCGGTATTCACCTGAAATTCTCTATCCCATTGCTCGCCCAGCTCGTCGTGTACCGATGTTGGGCTGTGATATTTGGACAGCTTTTGAATTATCATGGAGACTTCCATCAGGAAAACCTCAAGTGGCGGTGGGTGAATTTGTATTTCCAAGCTCTAGTCCGATGCTTATTGAGTCAAAATCGCTTAAATTGTATCTCAATAGCCTTAATTCTCATGTCATTTCTGGGATTTCAGATGCGACAACCTTGATTTCGTCGGATTTGAGTGCGGTGACTCAAGGGCCGGTTCGGGTTACTTTATATTCCGTGATGGATGCTCCGTTTTGCATGACTCCTTCGATTGGGATTTGCTTGGATGATTTAGAGATTTCAACGACGACGTATACCCCTACTCCAGAGTTTTTATTTACGACTCATGGTGAAATTTCTGAAACTTTGGTGTCTCATTTATTTCGTAGTTCTTGTCCAGTTACTCAGCAACCGGATTGGGCAAGCGTGATTATTGATTATCATGGTTTCCAAATGGACCATGCTGGGCTTTTGAGATATTTGGTGTCCTATCGAGAACATCAGGGATTTCATGAGCACTGTGTGGAGGCGATTTTTACGGATATTATGGAGAGGTGCCACCCTAACTCTTTGTCTGTATATGCCCGATTTACACGGCGAGGAGGCCTGGATATTAATCCGTTTCGATCGACTGATTTGGATATCCCCACGACTGTACTACGCTTAATTCGACAATAAGGGACTGTTGAGAAATACCCTATCTGCATAATTTTCGCCTTGCTTCACTATACCGGCTACGCTGAAGCCCCGCTTCCAAGATAGTTTGCGTATTGCGATCAATTGCACATCTGGGGTATTTCGCAACGGTCTCAACAGAGAACTTATTCCCCTCATTGAGAGGGGGGTCAGACTGCATCTTATGGGGTGTTGTCTGAGTCTTGGGGACTACCCCGTCACGCT
>CAZZBY010000067.1:0-5897 GCA_964652635.1 uncultured Candidatus Marinamargulisbacteria bacterium
ACAGGAAAATACTTATTCACAGAGTGACGGGATGTTCAGCGACACAATACGAATCCCCCTATCAACCATCACAAAAACAAAGTTCAATTCACCCATTCGGGACTATTGCGAAATACCCCATTAAAATCTACAACTTCGAAGAAAAAAGATGAGAAGGAGGTACAGACAACACCCAGGATGCCACATCTTCCAAAGTCGGAGGAACTGGCTTCCTAAATACAAGTAAATACGCATCCGGAGTAAATTGACCACGATCAAAATAGATCACTTGTTTCTGAGCCTGATAGCATCGAATATTTTTCATCAGTTCAGGCAATTTTTCCTCAGGATTTGTAAGCCCTAAAGTCATTGCCATCATCATATTTCTCATAATAATTCGGACATCTTCTTCGATAAATCGATGATACAGTTGAATCGTGCCATCAGCATTTAATGGGAGTTTAGTTCGTCCATAGATCTCCTTCACTAACCATTGAGATGTCGCATTAAGCACTTGAGATTTAGTGATATGTGAGTCTTGAGGAAAGGAAACACCTGTAATATGACCATAATGAGCGGCCATAAACAACCCACTGTACATCATCGCAGGATGGGTCAAATACTCCCGATATTGGCAAGGATCTGAGAGAAATTCCAAAGCCTTAGGATGAATCACAGCTCTTAATTCAGGATCATCCTGAAGCATCTTAAAAAACACCTGGTATTCAGAGTCAATACGTCGAATGATATCCGGAAATAAATCATCCAATCGTCTTAAATATCCTTGAAGTAGATGAAGTTCGTTACCTACTAGGTATAAGGATTCAGTGATATCAGAAGATGCTTCAAGATAAAATAGTGGATTTTTTGTAACAGGAAAGAGTGAAAGTTGATTTTGAATCGCAAGTGGAACATGATCAAAAACAAAGGACTCTCCAACCGACTTTTTAACCGACTGAGCTACATGATCATAATGAATTTTAGGATGATAAGACGGATTTGCCCCATTAACTAAAACAGGCCCCTTATGTTGAATAATCGGGAACAACATACCCGAATAAAGACGAGCCAAATAAGGCAATACCACGTTAGCAGTTGCTGCATCCGATATCCAAACCCGATGAGACGATTTTTCAGAACGAAGCTCATACGGTTGACCACCACCAACTAATGCTGGAAATATTTCAAAACATGCCACTTTAATGTCGGGTCGTTTTAATCGCAAATGCTCGATCAATACCGGATCCTGAGCATGCGGGGTAATGAAAATCGCCCCAGGTTTTGCATGAGTAATCACCAAGTCAAGATAAGTCCAAATAGTATCCAGAAGGGGAACATTTAAGTGAACAACATCACTCATTAAAAGTGCATGTTTAACCTGTTCCTGTGTGAGTAAATCAACACCTTTATCTTGATCAGAAATGACTAATGGATTACGTACCGAGTAACTCCCCCTAGCACGATAATCATCCATTTTAGGACAAAATGGATGAGCATTTAAACTAAAGTGCATTACCTTAATATCCGCACCATAAGCCTGGTGAATACAATGATACGCATGTGCCGTAGAGAAACTTGTTCCTAAAAGCAAAATATGTGGAACTGAAATAAATTTGAATTGAACTACCACAATCTAACCTGTGTAATGTAAAGTGGATCAATGTTATATAATAACGATGCGGTACTACCTATTTATCGTTACAAAAAACTCCACTAAAAGGTAAATGCCAAATTCGTTTTATTAAACCCATCAATTAAAATGACATACCACAACTCCAATTTTTAGAACTCGTCATTACCTTTTGCGCCTTAGTCAATATCAATCCCATGTATCAAGGGACTGTTGCGAAATACCTAGAATTATCCCAATCAGCCATCAGTATGCAAAAGGCATTTCCAAAAGTAAACTATAGTCTAGTCGTTTCTCAATTAAACCCTCTCCATCCACTATGGAATGACTTCAAAAAAATCTGCGAAACCATCGCAAATAAGGAGTAATCTCATGGCCGTCAGAGGACTTGCCGCAGCAAAACAGGAACTGTTGCGAAATACCCCAGATGTGCAATTGATCGCAATGCGCAGACTATCTTGGAGGCGAAGCTTCAGCGAAACCGGTAGAGTTAAGCATGGCGAAAATGATGCAGATAGAGTATTTCGCAACAGCCCCAAACAAGCAACCATCATTTTAGGTCACCCAGGTGCTCCTTCCACTTTTTTCAGACCTTTAGCAGGCGCATTTGCCACGCAAAAAAGAGACATAGGCGATGATCGAGTTCTCATGAAAGGCACCCAAATAGAAGGGATAATAACCGTCACGGATGGCGTAGGTTCCCTCCCCCATAGCGGCCAATGCGCACAAACACTCTCCGAATTTTTAAGAGATAACCCCATCCCTAAAACATCACAACAACTTACCGCCGCATTAATCGAAGCCACCAAATTATTTCCAGAACAAGGCGCCGTTGCCACAATCACTGCCGCAATTCACGGAAATATTGCCCTCATTGGCGTTGTAGGAGACACTCAAGGGATATTGTTTGACCATAACGGAAAAATTAAGGAAATGACACACCCTAATTACACCCCCTCCCAACACACCATGGCATTATCCAAAACTCATCGAAGTCCAATCATCCATCACCCATGGAGGTTAGAACACGGAGACACCCTCATATTCATGACTGATGGAATCGGAGATAACTTTAACGAAACAGACCTTCGCATTATCGCCAAACAGCTTAAAGCAAAAGGAATTAAAACAACACTCACTCAGCTAGACGAATTACTCACACTCACTGGCGAAGCAGCAGACGATAGCTCGGGCATGCTCATGCAAAACATCCGCGAACTCTCCCAGAGTTTAGATCTCCCTAAAACTCGTAGCTCAAAATTTAAAGACGACGACCGAGCACTCGCCGCACTACTCATCTCATAATGAGAAAAACACCCCTACTAGGCATACATCGAGTCAATCAGCTTCGAGTACTTCTCCAAAATCACCTTGCGCTTAATCTTTAAAGAAGGTGTTAATTCTCCAGCATCCAAGGACCATTCCTCAGCCAAAAATCGGCATTTCTTAACCTGCTCATAACGTGATAACGACGACAACGTTGGTAATATAATGGCTTCTAAAGCGACAACTACATCTTCTCGATTTAAAAACTCCTGAGCATCATTCCAAACCAATCCCGCCGCAATCGGCAGTGCCTTCACCTCATCCATATGAAGGACAACCAATGCCGTCAAATAATTTCGTTTATCCCCAATAACCATCACCTGACTCACAAGTCGACTAGTTTTCATCTGACTTTCAATAGGCTGAGGTGCCACTTTTTTTCCATTAGATAACACAATCAACTCTTTAATCCGGTCGACAATTTTCACAAATCCGTCCGCATCAAACTTAGCCACATCTCCGGTATGAAGCCAACCATCTTCATCAATCAACTGTGCAGTCGCATCTGGCCGGTTTAAATACCCAGACGACATCGATGGCCCCTTTGCCAATAATTCATCTTGATCCCCCAACTTCAGCTCCACATGAGGCAAAGGCAACCCCACAGTTCCAAATCGATATCGATCCGGGCGGTTACATGTCAACACTGGAGATGTTTCTGTCATCCCATACCCTTCAATAATCAAAACACCTAAATCACAAAAAAATTCGGCCAAATCCTGGCGTAATGGCGCACCTCCCGACACAAAAAATCGAAGTTTTCCACCCAACCTATGCCGAAGTGTCGAGTACACCAACTTATCCATCAGCTGATAACTAAGTTTAAGCCAAAAATGGGGGTGCTTAGACAAACGATATGCCCGCCCTACCCGACACGCCAGCATCAAAATGCCGGCTTTAAGTCCAGTAGCCGAAGTCATCATAGCCGCTTGCACTTTTTCATATAATCGCGGCACGCTCACGACAATCGTAGGGTGTACTAACTGCATATCCTCAGCAACTGTATGAATAGACTCTGCATAATAAATCCGGCCACCGGCCGCCAACACCGTATAATACCCACCCGTTCGCTCAAACACATGAGATAATGGCAAAAATGACACCACCACATCCGACGAAGTAATGGGCAATACCTGTAAAATATCCTCTACATTTGCCATTAAATTACGATGAGTCAGGCGTACGCCCTTTGGGTACCCGGTAGTCCCCGATGTATACACAATAGTCGCAAGCTGACCCGGCTCCACATCCGCCCATCCGCGCCGAATATCCGCCCTCACCTCATCCGACTTAGCGCGGCCAACCGCTTCAATATCACAAAATAACCGCGCTCCAGCAGCCCCCTCATGAGCCTCATCCGCCATCACAATCACATGCGACAAACAAGGGCACTGATGACGAATCGACTGCACCACATCCAAGTGATCCTGAGTGTCAACTACGACTACTTTAGCCTGACAATCATTTAAAATAAATAAGATATCAGCCGCCGCCAATGTCGGATAAATCGGTACTAAACATGCCCCAACACCCATCACCGCAAAATCCGTCACCACCCATTCCGGCCGATTATGAGAAATCATCGCCACAAAATCCCCAGACTCAACCCCTAAAGATTTCAGTCCCAATGACATCGACACAATCGATTCTGCCATCTCCGACACCAAAATCGGCATAAATTGGCCATCCCGTTTCACCCAAAAAGTTTTTTGCTGAGGACGCTCCGCCAAATTAGAAATCAAAATACTAAGTAAATTAGGCATAAAAAAAGTGTAACACCCAATCGCCACACAGCAAATGAAATTAAAAAAATAATTCAAACGATAACTATACAATATACCAGAAAAAACATTCCATGAAATTGGAAAGAAGGGAAAGGTGTAAATAATGAACAAAAAATTATTATCGGGACCAAGAATTATCAGCAAGCTCCAAGAAGTCATGGAAACCGGAAAAACAACACTCCCAACAACATTAGATTTAGAAGGGTTTTTAAAACATCTCCAAGGTATCAAAGTCGCACCAGGATGTGGATTTAGCGTTTACGTAAACGATGTAGACGGAGTCGATGAAAAAACTGATGTTGCAACAATCTCAGATCTACAAATCAGAACTCGACGAACTGTCTACCTATTACACGAAGATCAGAGCTCCCCAAGCACCCCCCCCCTCATTAACTATCCAGGATTTCATGAATTATTAGACAGCATTATTGAAATATTTCCAAAAGACTCTATTAAATTTGGACCTTGTGCATTGCAAGATCGATACCTAGCACCCCATGGCAAACAAGACGGTCAAGACTGGCACCGCGATGGAGATACCGACATTCTAGTCATTATATGGGTCGCAACTCCACACGCAAAAGGTGGAGAATTAGGGTTATCCAGACTCCCCGATGACTTAATAGAGAAAGCAAAAACCGAGAGAATTAAACTACCCGACCACAATGAAGGTGTCGAACTCTACGATCCACATACATTTAAGCAAGCTCTCGTCTTTGACAATGGAGTCCACAGACACAAAGTATGCCCGCTCACCAACACCGGCAATACAGTGGAAAGACGATTATCTCTCACGCTATCACTGAGAATCAAAGGACAAAGGATGACCGAACAAAACGAAGAGACTAGAGATTGCATATACGAAATGACACGATACAAGTTAGAAGAGAAACTAAAAGAATGGAAAGCAAGACAACCCCATACAAGCGTTCGAAGCAAGCTATAACAAAACAAAGTTTAACCCACTCAAAAAATGGGAAACCTAAGCATAGAATTCAAATTGCCAAACTAGGCTAAAGTTAGGGAAGATCATGCAATATCAAAATCAATATGACCCATTTTTAGAATCACTCGATAACAAAGAAAACAACATCGACTCATGGAAAAGCCCTGTAAAACTTCAACAATGCCCACTTTACATGCTGACTCTGACCTTTGAAGAAAAAACCATCGAAGTC
>CAZZBY010000068.1:0-5847 GCA_964652635.1 uncultured Candidatus Marinamargulisbacteria bacterium
AGTAGCAACACTAAAATTAACCGAAAGACAACTAGCTTATTTAAATTTAAATCTTGACTATAAACGGCATTATGGCCCATGTAAAAATCCAGATGGGAAACTAGAATTTACTATCCAGGATCCCATCGTCAGGCCTTATGTTTATGTTAACATACCTGAAGGCCCCCAAACATTTCATCAGGATCCAGATTTAAGAATTCATCTCACTCTGCAAGCCCTGTATCGTCATGGAATATCCGAAGACATGCTCTATGGATTATTCACCCAATATGCCATCATTTTGCAGACGGCCTCCAAATCCACCGTAAAAGCCACGGCCGAAAAAATTAGGGAATGGTTGCCCAATGCCCAAGACTTAGAAGATGACGAACTCTCCGAATTAATACAACGCTTAGCCCTTAATCCTGCATTAAGTCATGAGATTTATCTGGCTGGAAAACTAAAGACAAATCGAGACTTGATTCATCAGTATTTTGATCAGGTATGTACATTTCAACTTCAAATTCAGCCACTTTCAATCCTCAGTTCTCCATGGGATAAACAACGGCATTTTAAACGACTGTTAGCCACTAGCGGAACAACATTTGCGGCCGATACCTGGCTAAAATCTTTAGAAGTCAGCGCCAATGATGAAGCGAGAGCGTTTTTAATTGGCCTCCTTTCCCAATCCATCCATCCAGCTGTCAGAACTTTTGACACACAAACCCCTCTATTTGAGCAATTACATACATTTATCCCCAGGGATGAACATAGCATCATCATTGATGGAGGAGGGATAGTAATGGCCAATTCCCAAGAAGTAGCTAATATGATTATGGAAAAATGTCCAGAGATGAGAGAAGTAAATTACTTTGAAGATGGGGAGCCACAAGTCAAAACTCGAGAGTCTGGTCAATACAGTGTACGGTTTTATGCTCAACCAGACGCCGTCGGGAAAGACGCTAAAAATCCCGATGCTACATGTTCGATTGTGACAGTGACAGCACACTCTTCTTTCGAATCCATGGTACAAGCAGTACTTCGGGTGAGAGAACATATGACTCTTTTGCCTCAGGCCGTCAGAGAGGGCCGTCCAACCCCCCACCGAATTCAATTCATCATTCCAGATACAGTGGCCAATGAAATTCGGCAGAAATTGGGTAAATCCGCCCAGCAGGAACTTAGCATCCCAGATATTGTGGAATGGCTAGAAATCAAAGACAAGTACGAAGTAATTCAACGCATACTTGGGGCGGCCGAAGGTCAGATTCGAGATAGTCTCGTCCAGCATGCAGAGGCCACATTAACTGACCCCAAAAGTAATGATATGGCCAAAAAAGAAGCCGTTCGCGCTCGAGTTCAAATGTTACAGTTAGGCGCTCATCAAATCCCAATTCATGAATCCATCGTCGAGCCTGGCCCTTATTTTAAGCGCATCATTGATCACTATGTTCGCGAATTTCCAAACTTAGTAACACAGCAGGTACGTGAGGAGTTTCAGGCAATTGCCACACAAGCAACTCAACAGTTACCGACACAGTTTTCTGTACAAACAGAGGTAGAAACAACACTCCAAACCCAGGCCGCCGTCTCGAGTGCTTCAGCATCAACAATCAGTACCCAAACCACCACCAGCACAAAGCGTCAGGATCAGCACCAATCCGATTTAGCCAGAAAAGAACAGCCATGGGATGCAGATCAGGTATTATTCGATGACTTTTTTGATCGATTACCACCATCAAAACCTGTCAAAAGTATCTCCAATGTCCATGTCACGGATAATTTTAGATGCCCCATCGAAACCCTCCCTTGTGATGAAGATCAATTTCTTCTTAGAGGTCATTTTGTCCTACTTAAGTGGGATGCTACTGGAATACCTCATATGCTCATCGTTTCTCAAGATGAAGCAAGTGCAATTCAAGCGACATTTGCCAAAACATCCAGAGACGTTTCCAGAATGGTATTAATCAATCTCAATGAACCCCTCTCACATGTGCAAGCTCATGATCAGCCCGGAATTATCGGAAAAGTCACACGTGATGAATTAGTCACACAAGAAATAATGGAATTAGTCATCAAAATTAAAATTTTCCTAGGTCTCCCAATCCACAGCGACCGAGAAGCTTCCAGAAGAGCTTACATGGAAGGCGATTCCGCTTACTGTATCAGTGAGCGTGAGGCTTTAGAAAAATTATTAGCACGCCAATCCCCAGAAGGATTAAAAAGAATTACCGCTCATTACAAAAAAAGTTTAGAAACCCGAGGCGTTAAAGGCACCGCTTACGAGGAATCCCTAGTGGCAGACCTCATCACAAAATTACAAGAGTCAGTAGTTTAAAGAAGGGTAAATGGGGACATCGATACTACCAAGGACTGACCAATGTGTCGATTGTACCGGTCCCTAAATAACAACCTATCCCCAATCAACTGCCATGTCGAGGGCAATGGGGTTGAAAGCCGAATCGTCACCACTAACTGAGGAGGGGAGGGTACCCAGTGTTGAAATCCATATTCATGATAGGGCTGTCTCAGCACCAATTTAGGAAATAAAGCCACTTGGCTTGAGTCCATGCCCATTCGTGTATCTCCCCCATACGCTACCGACAATAAATGCGTATATTCATAAAACGAATACCGTCTGCGAAATGCATTGAGAGCGATGGTATGATCATCAAAAATAATAGTGCTAAATTGACTAATTTGAGGTGTATTTGCAAGCCCAATGAGAAGAGCCTCTTGCTTGGCCCAATCTCGATGATAATCGAGTTGTGTCCGAACATTAAACACAACAAATGCCACCATCACAAACGAGGAAACCAAAATAAAACGGTGAGTCGTAAGTTTAAAAAAGTGGCTTAACCAAAATAAGCCATAGGTCAGCATCACCGCCCCTCCCAGACCAAGTAACAACTGATGCCGACTTTCCCATCCAGTGGGCAAAGGGGGTTTGCCGACCAAAACATAAGGAGTAAGCCCCAATATAAAAATAAAAATCCCAAAAAAGAGAAATGGTCGAATCCGATAATTCCACGAAAAGTTAAGATATTGCTTAGGAAATACCGTATAAAGTCCAATGCCAAACAATAGTAAATACACAATGGGTAACTTAGAAAAAGCAGCCGAAATTACATCAAAAAACGACATCTTAAATGATAGCGGAATCCACACAAGAGAGTACACAAAAGAGGTTAAACTAAATTGATTATATCCATCAAAAAGCCCATGAGGTGGAAACAAAAAATGCCGAGCTAAAAAAAATACAATCGGCAAGGCCAAAAAATCTAAATACCGCACAACAAACCGCATCATATTTCGAGGGCGATCATGATAATAAAGCAGTAAAATCACAATCCCATAATAAACCAGCAGTGAATTGGTAAAAAACGAAAAAAAATATAGTAAAAGCACTAAAAATCGAAGGATTAACGACTGTTTTTTGAACAGTAGCGATGTCAATGCCAAGGCCAAAAAAAACACAAAAAAGCACAGGGCATAATGCGACATGCAAATCAGCATCCGTCCATAGTGAATGGGGAAAATACAAAAAAACAAACAAATCAATAACCGAAACAAAGGTGCAATTTGTTGAATGGATTTGAGAAGATAATACAAACAAAATCCGCTGAATAAAAAAGACAAAAACACAACAAACCGTGCCAAGATAACCCCAGAAGTTGAACCCGTAAATAAATACTGAAAATACCCCAACCACGGAATTCCCAATTCATATCCATTTCGGACCAAAACCGACAGAGGCTGGTGGATATAGGCCCAATCATCCCAAAATACCCCAACGTTAAGCAAACTCAATCCAAACGACAGAGTATAAAGCCCAGTCATCAGTGTTAGGTCAAAATGTCGCTTAAAAAATGATGTCATGACTGCGGCCATCAAAAATTAATGCGTTCCTGCTCAATGACCATCGGACGCTTACGAACTTGTTGATGAATGGCCCCAATATATTCTCCCAATAATCCAATAAAAAATAACTGAATTCCAGAAAAGAAAAATAACGCGACAATGAGCGTCGTAATCCCTGGCATTGCCAATTTTTGATAATAAATAATCCCGAGTAATAGTTGAACAAAAGAATACCCTAAACTCAATATCGCAATAATAAAGCCCATAATCATGCAAATCCGAAGGGGAAGATTAGAAAATGAAATAATCCCATTCAACCCCTGATCGACCAAATGATACATACGATTTTTGGTTAATCCCGCATGACGTACTTTCCAGCGATAGGGGATGCCAATTGATTTAAACCCACAATTAGCAATCATCCCCCTCATATAAGGGTAATAATCATCATATTTTTTAAGCTCGTTTAATACTTGGCGATCAATTAATTGATAATCTCCAGCATTCACAGGGATGTCTACTCCAGAAAGGAGTGTAACTAAGCGGTAATATAGTTGACGAATGGCGCGCATCACAAAAAATTCATCACGCTCGGCACGAATTCCATAGACCACCTTATAACCGGCCTTCCATTTTTGGACAAAAGCAGGGATGAGCTCTGGAGGATCTTGTAGGTCAGCGGGCATAAACACAATGATGGCATCCCCGCTGGCAGCGACCACCCCATTAAAATTAGACCTCATCGGCCCAAAATTACGAGAGTTAATAATGAGTTTGATATTAGGATCTTGAGAGGTAATCAATTTAAGCCGTTCTATTGTCGAATCGGTAGATGCATTGTCACAAAAAATATGTTCATATCGATATTCCGACAGTTGAGTGTCAAAAATAGCTTTAACCCGTTCATAGCAGTGAACAATACAAAGTTCCTCATTAAAACAGGGGGTAATCACACTAATGAGTGGGGGGTGAGTCATGAGAGTAAATCCTCTAGCGACAAGTGATAAAGTCCATAGTGTTCTAGCAAATACGCTTGATTGCCCACCAGATGGCAATAGTCATCCGGAAGCCCTAGTCGTTTAAATGAAACGGGTTTCCCATAGTCAGCAATGACCTCAGCCACAGCAGTTCCAAGACCTCCAATAAGACTATGTTCTTCAAGCGTAATGAGGGCAAATCCATCATCAATAAATCGTCGAACGGTCATCACATCCAAAGGTTTTATGGTATGAAAAGAAATCAAGGCGACATTATGGCCTTGCGTACTCCAAAAGTCTACCCAGCGACAGGCCGTAGCAAGCATTGTGCTCGTCGCAAATAGTGCAATCGCCTGCCCTTGCCGAAGGGGAGCGGCTTTTCCAATCACAATGGGTGCTCCGTCAGTGTGAAGTCGAGGCTCACCATTTTTGCCAAGACGAATATACATTGGGCCTTCATGGTCAAAGCTCTGCTTAAAAATAGCTTCTGTTTCAACCGGGTCCCCAGGGCAACATACAGTCATATTCGGAAGCGACCGCATAATCGAAATATCTTCGATGGCATGATGAGTCGCCCCCGCGGGGCCATAGGTTAACCCTGCCCCTACACCAACAAGACGAACTTGGGTAGCCATGTAGGCAACATCCACTCGCACTTGTTCAAAACATCTCATCGTGACAAACGGAATAATGCTATAGACATACACAATTTTGCCTCGTAGTGCTAATCCAGCGGCAACACTAACTGCATTTTGCTCACAAATCCCCACATTAAAAAACCGATCCGGAAACTCGGCCATAAACGGCTCAAATACCGAAAACCCCATATCCGGTGTGACCAGTATAATGCGAGGATCAATCCGCGCGCGATCAATCAAACATCTCACAAATGTACTTCTCACGCCATAATCTCCAAAATGGCAGCATTCAATTGAGAATCATTGGGCGACTGATAATGCCACTCTAAACGATCTTCCATAAATGATACCCCTTTCCCTTTAACCGTTTGTGCAACAATAACTTTGGGTTG
>CAZZBY010000069.1:0-5731 GCA_964652635.1 uncultured Candidatus Marinamargulisbacteria bacterium
GTCACCCAGAATATGTATGAAAATTTGACAGAGCAGGATTATATTGCCCTTAAATTAATGTTGAGTGAATTGGTGGTTGAACCTCGCATTGCGTATTCGCTGTTGCCTGAGGATTTTCCAGATACGTCTTTGAAGTTGATTCAGTATATTCGGCAATTGATTGGGGTGGATGTGGCCGTGATTTTTCGGGCTCAAGATGAAGATAAAGTACGAATTAGTTTGCGTGCTAAAACCAACTTTAGCGTGTCTAGATTTGCGGCGTTGTTTGGTGGGGGTGGGCATCATCGGGCATCTGGAATTTTAATGTCCGGCACGCTTGAAAATGTCAGCCAAACAGTATTGGATCGCCTTCGAAAATCGCTTTCAGATCCACAGTTTTATGTGTCGTGATGAATGGCTTTTTATTAGTTGATAAGCCGGTTGGCATTTCTTCATTTCAGATTGTAAGCCGATTACGTAAAATTACCGGTGTCAAACGGATTGGCTTTTCTGGGACATTGGACCCCTTTGCGTCAGGATTAGTGGTGGTGGGGATTGGTCGTTTGTTTACGCGACAATTGGATCTTTTTACGGATCTTCATAAAACCTATGTGGCGACGATGAAATTAGGGCAATCAACCGATACTTTGGATTGTAAAGGCATCATTACCAATACTCGCCCCTTGAGTCGGCCCTGGGAGGATATCTGTCTTGCAATTGAGGCGGTGATTCCTGAATTTATCGGGCCGATTACTCAGCAAATCCCTGCTTTTTCGGCTAAAAAAATTAGTGGTGAACGGATGTATCGCCTAGCGAGACGTGGAGATGACGTTGCATTGCTATTTAAACATGTGGAGATTGATACGCTTGATGCGGTTGGGCCCCATGAGGCTCCATTTTTTAACTATTGCGTCACCTGCTCTAAAGGAACATATGTGCGTCAGATTTCGGTGGATTTGGCTGCTCGGATTCAAGAATTAGCTTATACGGATCAGTTGAGACGGACAGCGATTGGCCCGCTTCGAGTTGAGGATGCCTTGCCGGTTGAGCAATTTTCCATTGACATGATTCAGCCTCGTTTATTTACTCATACTGCAATGACGGAGGCGACTTCCTGATGATGTCCCTTGGATTAGGTGTCTTTGATGGGGTGCATTTGGGACATCAAAAGCTATTGTCGCATTGCAGCCATGCCCTGACGTTTTATCCTCACCCTTCGTCTATTTTGAACCGGTATTCGGACTTAAAGTTACTCACGACATTGGAGGAGCTTCATGGATTGATCCCTCGGTTATTGGTCTTGGAATTTACTCATGAATTATCCCAAATGTCCCCAGATGTTTTTTTAGAAACAGTGATTTTAAAGCAGTTTTCTCCTCAGCAATTGGTGGTGGGCTATGACTATTGTTTTGGAAGGCATCGTTCGGGGGATGCCCAGCATTTGATGGATTGGGGCACCCGTCATGGCATCAAAACTCTGATTATCCCTCCAGTGACGATGGATGGACAACCTGTTAAAAGCTCTCGTATTCGAACCGCCATTATGGAGGGGCACTTTGATGGTGCGGTGGCATTATTAGGGCATCCCTACCCGATTTCTGGAACAGTGATTCATGGTCATCATCGGGGGGCTCCATTAGGATTTCCGACAGCTAATTTAGAGGTTTCTTCGACGAAGCTTATCCCCGCTCATGGCGTGTATGGTGGGTACGTACGGCTAGATCAAAAGCAGTACCCTGCCGCTGTGTATATTGGGGCTCGCCCAACGTTTGGAGATACTCCCCAGCTTCAAATTGAAGTCCATTTAATTGGGTTTTCGGGGGATTTATACGGGCAATCCTTTACGGTTGAGCTTGAGTCTATGATTCGACCAGAAATGCGCTTTGAGTCTGTGGATCAGTTAAAACAACAAATTGAAGAAGATATCAAAAGGATAGTATAGTTGAGGCTATGACCTCCTCTTTTTATCGCCGTCAACTTGCAAATATTATTAGTTTGCTTCGGATTATTGGCGTTTGTCTCATTTTTTGGCTGACTCCCTTTGATACTCTTGAAACTCAATTATGGACGATTGTTATCTATACACTGGTGAGTGCAACTGACTTTTTAGATGGATTTATTGCCCGAAAACTTAATATTGTGACGGATCTTGGCAAGGTATTGGATCCTCTAGCGGATAAGATTTTGATTTTGGTGTTTTTACCCTTAGTTTTGATGAAGGTGATTTCTCCGATTCCAGTCTTTATTATTTTGGCTCGGGAATTTGCGATTATGGCACTTCGGGTACTGTCGGCTAAGCACGGGACAATTGTGGATGCGTCGACATCGGGTAAATTTAAAACAGCGATAACATTGCCTTTATGCGGGATTTTATTTGGGCGAGTGCTGATTGAGGGTAATCCTGATACTCTCCCAATGATTTTACTTCCACTGTACGAGGTGATGACTTGGGTACAACTCTGGCCTCAGTGGGTTGTTTCTACCCTCATTTGGGCATGCGTTATCGTGACAATTTGGTCGTTTATTGATTATTTTGCAGAGTATGTGTGGTCCCGAGCGATAGACGATGCTAATGGAAATGTTGATGAGGCCAAACATGCAGTCCGATGCCTGATCCCTAATACGATTACCTTTTGCAATTTACTTTTAGGGATTTTTGCGGCGGGGCTCGCATATCTGGGTAATTTTCATTATGCGATTTTATTGGTTTTAATCTGTATTTTTTTAGATGGACTCGATGGCCGAGTGGCGAGGATGTTAGGGGTATCGTCTGATCTGGGGGCAAAGTTAGATTCTCGTGCGGATCATGTGAGTTTTGGGGTGGCACCGGCGGTGCTAATCTATCAGATGGTGGCATCGTATTCCTTTTTGCATTCAGAATGGTTGGCACCAATTTTAGGAATTTTTTACTATTGGTCGGTTCACTATCGTCTTGCCCGATTTGATCGTAGCGGTGGGCACTCGGATACCTTTGAAGGGCTCCCCTCTCCTGTCGGTGCTGGCTTTGTGAGCTTAATGCCAGCGTGTACCTTTTTGTCTCATGATTGGGTTTTTATTCCGGTAGTGATTTTAACTTCGATGATTATGGTGTCTCACGTACCGTATCTCCATACTCATGCGAGCCGTAATACAATTATTGGTTATCTCCATAAACCCACTCTGCTGTTTATGTTACTTTCGGCCCTGGCATTGCTTCCGATACCAATGGGGGCACTTTCCTCGTTCACCCAAGTCCCGATTTATGTATTATTTGGATTAATTGTTTTTTATGTTTTATCGCCGTTTTATGTAAAACGGCCTACCCGCTAATTTTTTCGACAATCGCTGGGTCCAACCGAGTGGCTAAGTGTTGATATGGGTTGATTTTATGGCCATTTTCAAAGTTGCTGTCGAGGCTTTTCCATGTCAATGGCGGGATATTCAGGAAGCTTTCGATACCTTGAACGATATTGGGAATGACTGGCTTGAGGTAAGTCGCTAAGTGCTTGAGTGCCGTTAATCCTGCGGTACCTGTTTTTGCAGCTGTTGAGGGGTCTGTTTTCACTTGATCCCATGGGGCATTTGTATCAATAAATTGATTGGTGAGGTCGGCTAATTCCATAATCCCTCTCATTGCTTTGTGAGTTTCTAATGTTGAGTATAGCGAATGGATGGTATTGCGTTGGCCTTTGATTGTCTCGATTAATGCCACCCCTTCAGGGGTCATGGTCGTCAGCGTTGCATCGCATTTTTTGACTAGGATACTAGAAATTCTACTTCCGATATTGAGCAGTTTATTGACAACATCGGCATTAATGCGATTGACGAAGTCTGTGAGATTGAGGTCAATATCTTCAACCGTGTCACCTAATTTGGCCGCATAGTAGTATCTTAAAAACTCTGGATTTAAATGTTCTAAATAAGTTTTGGCAGTGATAAATGTGCCCCTACTTTTGGACATTTTCTCGCCATTCACTGTTAAAAATCCGTGGACATGGATGTCATCAGGTAGTTTAAACTGGGATACTTTTAACATGGCGGGCCAAAATAGGGCATGAAAATACAAAATATCTTTGCCGATAAAATGGTGGATTTCGTAATTGCCATTCCAGAGTTCATCAATATTTTGATTATTGGTTTTTCCCCAGACTTGGGCATTGGCAATATACCCGACCGGCGCGTCAACCCAAACGTAAAAATACTTATCGTCAGTACCCGGGATTTTAAATCCAAAATACGGGGCATCTCGTGAAATATCCCAATCTTTGAGGCCTGAGGCAAACCATTCCATCAATTTGTTTTTGAGATCTGGCTTTAAACGTCCTTGTCTAATAAAGTCCTTTAAAAATGGTCCAAAGTCGGATAATTTAAAAAAGTAGTGCCTGGATGGTTTAATCATGGGTGGCTGACCAGTGACAGCGGAGATGGGGTCAATTAAATCTTTGGGAGAGTAAGTGGTACTACATTTTTCGCAGGAATCACCGTATTGATCCTTAGCCTTGCATTTTGGGCAAGTTCCTTTGACAAATCGATCAGGTAAAAACATATTAGCAACGGGATCATAAAGTTGCTCGATTTCCTTTTCGTAAATGGCACCGGCCTCTTTGGCTCGGGTGTAAATGAGTTCAGATAGGATTCGATTTTCCTCGATATTGGTAGATCCATAGTGACTAAATTCAATGCTAAATGCGGTAAAGTCGGCTAGGTGATCCTGATGCATTTCGGTGATGAGTTGCTCTGGGCTAATGCCTTTGGCTTTTGCAGATAACATGATGGGTGTACCATGAGTGTCGTCTGCGCAAATGTAGACACAGGTATTGCCAATTAATTTTTGAAATCTTACAAAAATATCAGTTTGGATATATTCGACTAAGTGCCCAATATGGATTTGTCCATTGGCATATGGTAATGCGCTTGTGACCAGAATTTTTCGTGGTGAGGGATTGGTGGTGGTCATGGTGCGATAATCCGCAGCCATCGTCGTTTTCCGGCCTTTATGATGTGCTCTGATGGCGTAAGCATGGTAAATGGGTCGTTTATTTTTTCTTGATCAACCGAAACACCACCTTGGATGATGAGTCGATGAGCTTCTTTTTTGGATGCAACTAGATTTTGGGAAATGAGTATCTCATCTAAACGCATGGGAACTGAGAGAGCGTACTCTGGCATATCGGTGGGGATTTCCTGGTCAGAGAACACCCTTGCGAACTCGGCTTCTGCGTTATTTGCGTCTTGCTCGGAATGCAATATTGTAACCAATTTCTTGGCCAATTTGACTTTGGAGGTTTTAGGATTTTCCCCGCTAGCCATGGCCGATTCGATTTTTTGGATTTCTACGGAACTCACTTGAGTCAGCAATGAAAAATACCGAGTAATCAAATGATCTGGAATAGACATTACTTTGCCAAACATGTCTTTGGGGGTGTCTAAAATTCCAATATGGTTGGCCAGGGATTTGCTCATTTTTTGATACCCGTCTAAGCCTTCTAGAATAGAGAGGGTGATGACGCCTTGGGGGGGTTGGCCAAATTCCTTTTGAAGATGGCGTCCCATAAGTAGGTTAAAAGTTTGATCGGTGCCGCCGATTTCGATATCGTTTTTAAGATGCACGGAGTCATATCCTTGGAGAAGTGGGTATAAAAACTCATGAATGGAAATGGACTGATTACTTGAAAACCGTTTGGTAAAATCCTCTCGTTCTAACATTCGGGCGACGGTGTATTTTGCGGAGAGTTGGATGATTTCCTTTGCGCTTAGTTTACCTAACCAGTCA
>CAZZBY010000070.1:0-5725 GCA_964652635.1 uncultured Candidatus Marinamargulisbacteria bacterium
TCATGTGGCTGAATATTCATATGAACAGAATACTCAAGAGACCCTACAATTGTTTTGAAAATCTCTAAAAATCTTGGCTTTACTTCTTGATCAAAATTAGATTTTCCAAACAGATTTTCCAATTGAATAAAAGCGTCATGGCAAATATCCTTTACAATATCAAAATACTCTAAAAAACGGCTTTTCTTATAACTAGCAACGAACTCGCGTAATTGACTCATTTCTTCAGCACTTCTGCAGAATGGTATTTTTGAAACGTATTCAGTCATCTTTTTATCCTGAACCGTATCTGCTAGATCATCACATGCCCCAATAAAGAAAATTAAAAGATTTGAAATATCATCCAAAGTTCCAAATTGGCGCTCAACATCGCTATCGTTATGAAGTAAGCTTAATAGCACCTTTGTCAAAGGATTTCGTGTTTCGGTTAATTCCTGCCGGCACCAAGCAAAAAGTTTTAATGATCTCGGCCTTAAAGTGATCCCAGCCTGATCTCGTGCATCTTTAAGGCGTTCGATTAATTTTTCTGTAGCAATTCTATAGGACTCATACCTACTTTCTCCATTAACATCCAATAGAAGACTACGCTTATCTCTTGAGAACATTTTTTCTAAAATTTTAGCCAGGCCAGGAATCCGTTGAAGATAGATTGCCTTGATTGAGTCTGGAAGTTCTTTATCTTGAAAAAGTCGTTCCGAATACTCTTCAAAAAACTTAGGGAAATTACCATCAAAATTTTTTGGTTTTTGCTGAACACTTGTTGCAATCGCTCTAACTGCTTGTTCATACTCTTTGATTTGTAATTCTGTTGAGTAGGACTCTTGTATAGATGATAGAACTTTTTTCATGGCAAAATTAACTTTATTTGCATCCTAATAAATTCCTTCTCTACATTCTTCTACTGAGTAGTATCGTAGTTTTATGTCTACAATTTCACATAAAAGAGCATCTACTTTAGTTAAGGTATGAAAAAGCACAGAAAATAGCAAGAAATTTCCCTAAGAAGTGACAGATTTGACCCTAGAATATCCAAAATTAGGAATCAGAAAAGAGAGTTACAAAAAATCATGACAGTCTTTGAAAAACTGGTATACTTTGGGAGTCTATCGTGGACTGTCTTATCTGCACTAATCGATAAGTTGCATATTTGTCACACTCCATTATAAGTCTCTTTAGGTGAACTTTAATTTTTTAAATGGGGCTTTTATGGCGGTTCAGTCGCCAACATTATCCGACTCGCACTTACTTTTTCAGCTTGAATCTGCGTGTTTTGATTATGACCAAATTAGTCATCGCCAATTTAAGTATTTATTAACCAAAGCCAAATCGATTATTTTGGTGGATCGAGTTGGCTCTCGAATTTCAGGTTATATTTTGGGCTTGTATCGCGCCCTCTCCCCTACCGTTTATTTGTATTCATTGGCCGTTCATCCTGAGTTTCAAGGTCAGGGCATTGGACACCGTCTTATTGCCGCTTTTGAAGCTAAAGTCATGTCGATGGGATTTCGTCAGATCAAAGCTCATACCAAAGTCACTAATGTTCAAATGCTTGGCCTATTTAAAAAGGCTGGCTGGACAACGGGGCAAACGATTAGGGGATTTTATACGGATGGGACGGATGCCATCGCATTAATCAAGAAGGAAGGGTAATGAAAACAATTATCGTAGTCGATAAGCTAAGTGATATCCCACTGAAGGCGGGAGAGACGGACTTGACTCTTGAGGTGATGACGGCCAAGGAGTTTTTGACGGGACCGATTTTTAAATCCAGTCAATCGGTGAGGGTGATTAATTGTTGTCGAAGTTTAAAGTATTTGTCGATGGGATATTATTGCTCGCTTTTAGCGGAGTCTCGTAAATACAAGGTCATCCCTACTGCAAAATCGGTGATGGATATGGCCCAACAGAGATATCTTAGCCAGTTAAGCGACTTGGATGAAAGTCTTGATAAGTGTCTTAAGCGCTTTGGTGTATTGCCTAGCGATCAATTTAGTGTGCTAATTTGCTTTGGACAGTCAGAAAATCCATTTTTTAAGGAGTTTTCGCAGGAGGTTTTTGATACATTTCGGTATCCGGTGCTGAAGGTGGATATCCGAAAAAATTCGCACTTTCATGTACATCATATTAGTCCAGTTAAAATCCATCGACTTTTAACGCATGAGAAGATGTTTTTAACTCAGTCCCTGTTTCAGTATATTAAAAAACCTTGGCGAAGTTTGTCTGAAGACTTACTTCCTAAATTTAGTTTGGCGATTTTAATTAATCCCAATGACCCTCACCCTCCATCCAATAGTCGAGCCCTTAAAAAGTTTGAAACTATTGCCGAAAAAATGAATATCGAGGTTGAATTTATTACTAAAAAAGACTATCACCGCCTGACTGAATTTGATGCCCTATTTATCCGAGAAACTACTCTACTCACGGATCACACGTATCGGTTTGCATTAAAGGCCGAGTACGAAGGGATGCCAGTATTGGATGAGTCTAGCTCGATTTTACGGTGTACGAATAAAATTTATATTCATGAATTGCTAAGTAAGCACAAAATCCCTACGATTCCGACGACGATTGTCGCTCAGTCTAATTTAGATACCATTTGTGCGTCCTCGATATTCCCGGTGGTGGTTAAAATCCCCGACAGCAATTTTTCAAAGGGAGTGCATAAGGCAGATACGGCTGAGGCGTTGAAAACTCTGTGTACGACATTGTTTGACCACTCTGACTTATTGTTAGTTCAGCCCTTTGTCCCTACGGAATTTGATTGGCGTGTGGGAGTTTTGGCTGGTAAAGCCATTTTTGTGTGTCGGTACTTTATGGCTAAAAATCATTGGCAAATTTATAAAGTAAGCCCTAAAGGCAAGGTAGATTCGGGTAATGCGGACTGTTTTCCTGTGGACCAATGTGACCCGACACTCATTTCCTTGGCTGAAAATACGGCGAAGTGTATTGGGAATGGGCTATTTGGCATTGATATTAAACAAACTCATCAGGGGTATATGGTGGTTGAGATTAATGATAACCCTAATATCGATCATGGGGTTGAAGATGTGGTGCTGAAGGATGACCTTTATCGTATGATTTTGGCGGATTTTCAGAGACGGATTGAGAAGAAGTGGGGGCAGACGGTACCGTTGTTTTAAGTCTGTACGAGCTGACTAAGGAGTGCGTCGACCTGGGTTTTCATATCGCAGGGAGCTAGTGTTTTGTTGAGGGTGGTAAATTGGGTGATGGCTTGAGATTTTTGGTTGTTGAAGTAGTAGGCAACGCCTAAGTGGAATTGGTCAATGGGTTTGGCTTGCTCGTGGGTTTGGATGGCCATGAGGTAATCGACGGCTTTAGGGTAGTGATGTTTTAGCATAGAGATGTGGGCTAATTGCCTGTAGCCCTCGATGTGAGTAGGATCGGCGGTGATGACTCGTTTGAAGTGGTGACTGGCTAAGTCTAATTTGGCACGACTTTTATAGACCATGCCCATATGGAATAAGGCTTCGGTGTTGTTGGGATTATAGTTAAGGAGTTCTTCGCATTCGATGATGTCATGATCGACTGGAGATGTGGCATAGTGAGAGACTTTACCTTTGAACTTGGTGAGATAGTCGGTGATAAAGTGTTCGGCATCGTATTTTTGGAAGATGTCTGGAGGAGAGATTGTGGCGGTTTCTCTTCCTAAATAAACTAGGCCTTTGTGGCAAGTTGGGCAGTATTTGACTTCTTCATTGCCTAGAGCATCAGTGTCAAATACCCCTTTTTGGCATTGGAGGCAGTAGAGTAATTTGGCCATGGGGCTTTTAAATGTTGAGACGCTCGACTAATTGCTCGGCGGCATCTTGTTGGGCCGTTTTTTTGCTTTGGCCTTTTCCGGTGGCTTTGGCTTGTATGCCTTTATGCTCGACGATGACTTCGATTTCGAATCGCTTGTCGTGATCGGGGCCTTGTTCGTACAACACATTGTATTTGGGGAGAGGAGTTTTTTGCTTTTGGGCCCATTCCTGCAAGATGCTTTTATAGTCTTTTTTAATGGTTTCAGTAAGCAACATCGGGTCGTAATCATGGACTAGAGGTAAAAAAAACTGTTTGGCAGTATCATAGCCTTGATCAAGATAGATCGCACCCAGGACGGCTTCTAGGGCATTGGCAAGATTGGATTCTCGATCTTGACCACCGGCATTGCTTTCTCCGTGAGAAAATCGGATATAATCCCCTAATTGAATTTTTTTTGCCATCTTTGCCAGGGTTTTATCAGAGATAATATTGGATCGGATTTGAGTGAGATTTCCTTCATCTGATGCGGGAAATTGGTGGTAAATATGCTCGGACACGATGAGCTTGAGAACCGCATCTCCAAAAAATTCGAGGCGTTCGTTATCTTGGGACTCGGCAACGGTGGTGAGCCTGGCATAGGAACTGTGGGTGAGGGCAGCTTGGAGGAGATCTTGGTTTTTAAACTGTAGTGAAAATTGGTCTTGAAATCGTTTAATGAGGTCTTTCATTCGTTTGTCCTTTTTGCGGCCCATTTGGCAAATGATACTATTAACCACGCTGCCATTGACACGATCATCCCCATGATTAGCCCTAAACAGACTCGGTAGATAGTGACCCCAAATGGCGTATGTAAATGACAAAATGAGTTAATCGCCGAAATAATACTGACAGAGCCGATTGTAGCGAAAAACCATAACCAGTCTCTTGAAATCCGTCGATCGATATAGATATAGGCTAAAAACAGAACGGGGTATCCGATTAAAAACTCCTTGGTTCGAGGCCGTACATAGAGATAATCTTCTAGCATTTCCCTAAATGAGACTTCGGCACCTTGGATATGAAATGGCATGTAATTTCCGCTTCTGAGCACATAAATTCCAATAAATACCGTGCAAAATATAACAGCTAAAAATGCAGAGGTGCGAATAGGAGTATCTAAAATCCGTCTGAAAACATAAAACATGGACGTAATGCGATGGGGCTTAATGAAAAAATAGACGCCAATGAGGATCATCGGAATGACGAATGCTAATTTAACGCCTTGAAACTGCTGGATTTTGAATAAATAGGGAAGTTCGGACAGTAAACCGGTAATTAGTAACCCGCCAAATAGGGAAATCCCGACGAGCTTTATTAGAAAAATCATGGCCCCTTTAATCCGTTGTTTGGATGATTTTTCGGGGTCAATCGATACAGGGAACTGAGATACGATCGCATATGTCGGAAGTACAATGGCAGTGATTAAGGCCATTAGCTGACAGACCCCTGCCTTACCAAACCAATGGGTAATCGCATAGAAAAATAAAAAAAACAGACCCCATAATGTGGCATTTTTAGCTTTGTCTAAAGCCGTATATCGTCCGATTAAGGCGATACACATCCACCAACTTCCAATCGACATTAAAATAATTTCTAGGATGTTCGCTGGCTTATACATATGGATATTAAGACGATTGACATGACCAATCGAATATCCGTATTCCTTAAGATAGGATGCTAATACTTTAAGAAATTTAATATTAAATCCAGAGGGATCTCCTTGATGTTGGCTGTAGACGACAAAGGGTCGAATGTAGAGCATGTTGACCCGACGCTCTTTGACGGCGCGGAGGTACCTTCGGAGGGCTTGATCTGGCGGAATGGTTTCCATCGTTTCTTCGGAGATGGTATGGACTTGAATGATGCGTTCTGGGATTTTGACGCCGATCTCGGTTTCACCCAGTTGTTTAGAAAATTCGATTTT
>CAZZBY010000071.1:0-5665 GCA_964652635.1 uncultured Candidatus Marinamargulisbacteria bacterium
GCATGGATTCAAGCCCGTTACACCTATCCCGGAAAATCTATCGTCACCATGCTCATTGATCTCCCCTTCGCACTCCCAACCTCCGTCACCGGAATTGCCCTAACCGCCACATTTTCAAAGCAAACCGCCATCGGCCAATGGCTTCATAGCATCGGAATCGACGTTAATTACACCCCATTAGGAATCATCATCGCAATGATTTTCGTTGGCATTCCCTTCGTCATTCGGCAAGTCGAACCCATCCTGGAAGAAATCGGCTCCGAAATGGAGCAGGCCGCCCAAATGCTCGGCGCAACACCTTTTCAAATTGCAAGCCGTATCATCCTGCCCAATATCATTCCAGCCGCACTCGCAGGCTTTACAGCGGCCTTTGCCAGGGGGCTAGGAGAATACGGATCTGTCATTTTCATCTCAGGAAATATGCCCATGAAAACCGAAGTCGTCTCACTCATCATTGTCAGCAAGCTCGAACAATTCGATTATGCTGGGGCCACCATTATTTCAGTGACCATGCTCACCTTATCACTACTCTTTTTATTGATTTCAAATGGACTTCAATATCTTCAAAAAAGCAAATATGGACTCACCCATAAGGGAAGCCAATAAATCATGCCCCACCCTCCATCATTTCAAAATCCAATCACCAAATGGACACTCATCACGATTGCCGCCCTCTTTTTAGGTGTCATCATGGTCATGCCCATTGCCTTAGTCTGCATCAAAGCCTTTTCACAAGGCCTCACTCCATATTGGAATGCCATTAGCGCAAAAGACACCTGGTCTGCCATCAAACTGAGCCTCTTAGCGGTACTATCAGCCGTCATCATCAATGGTATTTTTGGCATTGCTGCAGCATGGTGGCTCACCAAGTACCATTTCAAAGGCAAAGGAATTATTATTTCATTAATCGAACTCCCATTTTCGATATCCCCCGTCATTTCAGGCATGCTCATTATCCTGACCGTGGGCTCAAAGTCCATATTGGGTAGTGTTTTAGACACCTTCGGCATTAAAGTCGTTTTTACGCCCATTGCCATAGTTCTGACCACCTTATTCGTCACTCTTCCCTTTACCGCCAGAGAAGTCATCTCTCTCATGCAAGCTCAAGGAAAAGAGGAAGAAGAAGCCGCCTATTTACTCGGGGCCAGTAAACAAAGCCTCCTCACTAAAATTATCCTCCCCAACATCCTCCCCGCATTACTCTACGGAAGCCTCCTCACCGCCGCACGTGCTATTGGAGAATTTGGTGCCGTCTCAGTTGTATCGGGTCATATCCGAGGCTATACCACCACTCTTCCTCTTCAAGTCGAAATTCTATACAACGATTACTTATTTCAAGACGCATTTGCCGTCTCTACCGTGATGATGAGCATTGCCATTATCTCCATCATCGTTCAAACCATCTTAAATCGCAGATCATCAGTCCAACGCCATGCGAAAGGAGACATAAAATGAGTATCGATATCCACTCACTCAATAAACAATTTGGCATATTTCCCGCATTAAATGATGTTAGCCTCAGTATTGAAAGTGGCGAGTTCGTTGCTCTCCTTGGCCCATCAGGATCCGGAAAAACCACCCTCCTTAGGACAATCGCAGGCCTCGAAATCCCCAATTCCGGTAAAATCCTATTCCACGGCAAAGACGTCACCAACCTCTCTGCGCGAGAACGAGAAATGGGATTTATTTTCCAACATTATGCCTTGTTCAAACACATGACCGTCTTAGAAAATGTCGCATTCGGATTGCGAGTTCTCCCCAAATCCAAACGCCCAAGTAACGACGAAATTGAAAAAAAGGTCCTCGAACTCCTCACACTCGTCCAATTAGATTGGCTCAAACACCGATTTCCAGCGCAACTCTCCGGTGGCCAAAAGCAACGTATCGCCCTCGCGAGGGCCCTTGCCGTCGAGCCCCAAGTCCTGCTCCTCGACGAACCCTTCGGTGCATTAGACACCACCATCCGTAGAGAACTCAGAAATTGGCTAAGAAACCTTCATGACCGTCTCCATATGACCAGCATATTCGTCACTCACGACGTAGATGAAGCCCTAGAAATTGCCGACAAAGTCGTCGTAATGAACGAAGGAAAAATCATCCAAGTCGACACCCCCGAAAATATATACCATCATCCCAAAACTGCCTTCGTCTATGAGTTTATCGGTAACGTTAACCTCTTTCATGCACGTAAACAAAATAATTCCACGATCGAAGCTCTCGTCCGCCCAGATGCCATGTCGATCAGCCTCACCCAAGAAGCTCGCAACTCATTTAAAGCCAGCATCAAATCCATCAAACACCTAGGACATTCGATTAAACTCGTATTAAAAAGCGAAGATCATCAGGAATTTGAACTCAAACTCTCACCAGAGGACCCCCTAGTCAAAAAGCTAAATACCAAAAGTCAAGTCTATATCAGCATCGACAAAGAAAGAGCCTTTTTTAACGACTATCAAATCTAATCTTTTGAGGATCCTCCGAAAGATTTGCAAAAAAAATAAATATAAGATAGTATCCGGTGATTGAGTTTAAAAACTCTTTGCTTAAAGACTACAAGAGAAAATGCGTTTTCCCTTATATCTACAGGCTAGGAGTCCGAGCTTCGCTCAAAACTCTAAATTAATAAAAGGCGTATGCCGAAAAGATTTAAGGAGAACCGAATGTCATCCGGAACAGTAAAATGGTTTAATAACACAAAAGGGTATGGATTCATCCAACCAGCAGACGGCGACAAAGATGTATTTGTTCACATCACAGCAGTCAAAAATGCAGGACTGCAAACCCTCAACGAAGGCGACAAACTCAGCTTCGAGCTAGAAAATAGCCGAGGAAAGACAAGTGCCATCAACCTCAAATTAATCAGCAACTAGCAACATCGGTTAAGTATCCCCAAAGGAAAGATCATCAAGATTTCTTTGGGGTACTTCGTATAGTCCAACGGTACTTTTCAAACGCAGTGCTATTGGATTCTTCCCTCTTCTGATAAATAAATTCAATTAGGGCATTGCTAAACCGTATGGATTGACCTCAAAAGAGCAAATCTGATGCTCCCAATATCAATCCAACTACTACACTCGTTTGAAAAGGAAATATCATGACTAATTTTAATCAATACAACCTTCCTGAATTTTTACAGGAAGCACTCACACAAATTGGGTATACCGACCCTACACCCATCCAAAAACAAGCCATTCCCCTCGTCATGGAAAAGCGAGACATCCTGGCCTCCGCTCACACCGGAACTGGAAAAACAGGGGCATTTCTAATCCCACTCATTGCTCAGCTTCAATTTAACGATGCCAAAGAAAGCCAAGTTCTCGTATTGGCGCCTACACGAGAATTAGCCGCACAGGTTAATAAAGCAGCACGAGATTTACTGTATGGATCCCCATTTAAAACTGCTCTACTCATCGGTGGTGAAGACATGAGACAACAACTCATGGCCCTCAAAAGGGGGGTCAGCATCATCATCGCCACGCCGGGTCGGATGCTTGATCACCTCAAAAGACGGTCAGCCGATGTGTCTCACATCAAAGCCTTGGTTCTAGACGAAACCGACCGAATGTTGGATATGGGCTTCGGTATCCAAATTGACGAAATCATGACGTACCTCCCAGAAGAACGTCAAACATTAATGTTTTCGGCCACATTACCTTCTGCAATTATTCGATTATCTGGTAAATATCTTAAAAACCCTCAACGAATAGCAGCCGATGCTGTCAACACCGTCACCGACAACATTCAACAAGACACCATCGAAACCAAACACAAAAAAACATCTCTCATAGAATTGGTATCAGAGTCTCAAGAAACCACCCTCATTTTCGTCAACACCCGAGAATACGCCGAGGAAATCAAAGAAGATTTAGAAGAGATGGGCATACAAGCCGCTTGCTTACATGGAGGCCTCAGACAAGAAAAACGAACCCGAATCATCAAAGGATTTAGAAATAACCGAACCCGAGTCTTAGTCGCCACCGATGTCGCCGCACGAGGGCTGGACATCCCTCACCTAGATTTAGTCATCAATTACGATCTCCCAATGAATCCCGAAGACTATATCCACCGAATTGGCCGAACAGGTCGAGCCGAAAAAAGCGGCCGAGCAATCACCCTACTCACCTCCAAAGACCGAGGACGGTGGCATAACATTCAAGATTTTTTAAACGGAAAAGACCCCAAAGTAGAATCGCGCTATTCAAGACCCAGTGGTTACAGGAACCAGCAAGAACGGTCAAAATCCCAACGAAATCCATGGCAAAAACAAAATAGTTACGGAAAGCGTAACCGTTACTAAGGTTTACTATCGGAGGCGGAGGCAGTAATCGTGTCGTCGATGGGCTGATTTCACTGAGTTGCCTATGACCTGCCCCCATCAAATGGACAGTAGGAGCTAGAATCGATCCCGTATTTTTAGGACGATTCTAGCTCTTTTATGTCCAGTTTAGAGGGGGCAGGTCAACTAATTTAGTTTAATCTCTTTAATGGTTTTTTTCATTTCATCAAGTTTGGAATCTTTAGTGTCTTTGATCCTTTTAATTAGGGCCATTTTCTGTTTCTTAGTGAGCTCACTCGCCTTCAGAATAAACTTTAATATCGTTGAGTTTGGATACTGCAACAGACACTCTACCAATATTTCTGAAATTGCATATTCATGCTCTCGAAATTGTTTGAAGTCTAGAGAGGAAAAGGCAGGATTTTGTAGCAATGCCCTTAAAGCATTCCTTAAGGGGACTTGATTGACTTTCTTTTCCCCAAGACGATACAGCAGTGCAATAAAAGAATTCATCTCGTCTAGAGTCATATTTTGAGTTAATTTTTGATAATCCAATGTTAGAGAATCAGAAAAAATTGCACTCTCCACTAACTGAGGATCTAGTAAAATTAAGACCGAAGTTGGGCGTGAAGAGCCTTCTAGAGTAATCTGACACTGAAGAAAACTAGGATTTCTCAAGAGATTTGGTGGTAAAAATTCTTGCTTAATAATTAATTGAGCACCATCCATTAATTGTGCGAGTACTTGTGGAGAGAGTAATTTCCTAATGTCGTCCTCAGTCGCTGTGGAGAATTTGGCCAACATTTTTTTTACTCTCCTAGGTTCTAATTCCTTTATTTGTTCTGGGAATAAATTAATGAGGCTGGACAGGATTTCTGCAGGGGTGCCACCGATATCGATATTATGAAGTACGTCTGACCCCATATATGTGCGGACAAATGCATGAACAAATCTAAGAGGAGGATTTGCGTTTTCTCGTTGACGAACATATCGTAAAAGAGGGACATTACACTGGATCGACGTCTTCAGCTCAAAACTCGGGTCAATCCAAGAAAGAGCATTCACTACTATTGCAAAAAAGTTGGGACGAGTGCAATTTTCAAGCTGAAAGGCTAAAAATAGCTTAGCGCCATTTGAAGATGCAAAGGAAGCCGCAAGTAAGTGAGATACCAGAAGATCGGAAGTATCATCTTTACGGGAAGAATATAACTGCTTCAAGAGAGCGAAGTCAATTTCAAAACCGGGTATCGAAAATAGGGCTGTTAATCGTTTGATGTCTAAAGTACGTACTAAATTTTGTAAAATTTCTCCAGGAAAGAGATCACTAAGCTTACCTTTTCGTCCAAATATTTTATAAACTAACGCCTGAAAGTTGTCGATAGAAGAATG
>CAZZBY010000072.1:0-5633 GCA_964652635.1 uncultured Candidatus Marinamargulisbacteria bacterium
TGGAGTTTTCAAGAGTGAGACTGTTGTCTCAAAACAACGATTGAGGATCGTAGTCAATTAATACTCGTGTTCCTTTGAGTGGTGGTGGGCGGTGGAGGAGGCTTTTTTTGATGTGAAGATAGTCATTATGAGGGCTTTTGATAAGGAGATGCCATCGGTTTTGGTCTCTTACACGTTCAATTGGGCAGGGATTAGGAGGCGTTATTTGAATGTTTTTTGACTTAAAGGTGTCTTTGAGATGTTCGTATAGTAGTTTGGTTTGGTGCTGAACTGCAAATAACTCTTTTCCTGAAATAATGATATTGACCAAAATGCTGAATGGTGGATAAAACAGTTGTTTACGATACTCAATTTCGCTTTTGTAAAACATCGGGTAGTTGTGGGTTTGGGCGGCTATGATGGCATAGTGATTGGCATGTTGGGTTTGAATCATGACTTCTCCTGTTTTTTGTCCCCGGCCTGCGCGTCCTGCGACTTGGGTGATGAGTTGAAAGGTACGTTCTGGTGATCTAAAGTCAGGGAGGTTGAGTGTAGAGTCGATTCCTAAAATTCCCACTAAGGTTACTTCTTCGATGTGATGGCCTTTGGCGACCATTTGGGTGCCAATGAGGATGTCTCCGTTTTGTTTAAATTCTTCGAGGATGGCAGAGGCTTTTTTTTCGTTGGGAGCGGTGTCTTTGTCCATGCGGATGATGGTGGCTTTAGGAAGTAGCTTTTTGAGGTCGGTTTCGATTTTTTGGATGGCGTTTCCGGTAAAATTTAATGTGGTTTTTTTGCACTTTGGACATGTGTGAGTGAGCGTGTAGCTGAGGCTGCATCGGTGACATCGTAATTTGCGGTCTTTGTGATAGGTGAGGCTTAGTTTGCATTCTTTGCAACTGAGGACATGGTGGCAGTTGTTGCAACTGATATATGTCGAAAATCCCCTGCGATTGATCAGTAAGATGGTTTTTTCTTTGGTCTCAATTCGTTTTTTGATGGCGACTAATAGTGGTGCGGGGATTGAAGCGAAGTCTTGAATGCAGGTAATGGGGGGTAATGTGGCTTGCCTTGGGCGTTGGGTTAGTGTGACGAGAGTCCAGTTGGGATGGGTAGTGGCGTAGTAATAGCTTTCGATACTGGGAGTTGCGCTTCCTAAAATCAGAAGGGCATTATGAGCAGTTGCCAGATGATGAGCGATGGTCTGTGTCGCATATCTGGGGCTTGAGTCTTGTTTGTAGCTTGATTCATGTTCTTCGTCGATGATGATGGCACCAATATTGGATAATGGTGAAAATATGGCAGATCTGGGGCCAATGACGATGTCGCAATGACCGAGGAGCATCTTTGTCCATTCAATGTCTCTAGTTTTAGCGGTCATTCCCGAATGGAGTAGTGCAATTCGTTCTCCAAACCTTGCTTTAAATTGTTTTCTAAATTGAGGCGTGAGTGCGATTTCGGGGACTAGGATGATGACTTGCTTGTTTTGATTAATCATTTGGGAAGCGATTTGCATGTAGAGTTCGGTTTTTCCGCTGCCGGTGATGCCGTGGATGAGGGTTGTGTGTGGGGGAGGGGATGTCAATAATTTTTGGAGGGCATTACTTTGTTCGGTTGTGAGATCATAAGGGGTACTGAATGGGTGATGTTCAGGTATGGGGGGGATTTCGTTAGGGCGCGCTTTTTTGGTGCCAATGACGGTTTGATAGGCGATGTAGGGGGTGGTTTGGTAATAGTCTACGATCCACTCTATGAGAGCGAGTTGAGATGCAGGGATGAGTGGTGTAGGGAGGATAGTGTCAATGGGTTTTAGCGGATGGTCAGTTGGATTAGTGCTGATGGACATGATGAGCCCTTCGGTTTGGCTTTTTCCGAACGGAATGAGGGCTTGTGCTCCGGGGACAGCACTTGAGTGGAGATGTTTTGGAATTTCAAAAGAAAAATAGGCAGATACCCCTCTTAATACTAGCACTTCGGCGACGATGGGTGAGGTCATGTGGGGAGGGTAATGATAAATGACGTTCCTTGATTAGATTCAGGGTTGAGAGTGAGTTGGCCATGGTGCTTACTGATAATGTCGGTACAGATGCTGAGGCCTAAGCCGGTTCCAATAGCCCCCTTTGTTGTGAAAAATGGGTCGAAAATTCGACTTTGAATTTCCTTGGGGATCCCGGGACCATTGTCAGTGATTTCACATATAATTTGGTGACGGTGCAGTTGGGTTTTGATGATAATCATGCCTCGTTGTTGATCGGGGTTATTGGAATCTCGAATGGCGTGGCAGGCGTTAATCAGGAGATTTAAAAATACCTGGGTGATTTTGCCCGGATTACATTCGATGAGGGGGATATCGCCATAATCGGTGATAAAATCAGTGTGAAATCGATGTTCGGTACGGGCCATGATGATGGCGTTTTCGATACAAATATTGATGTTGTAGGGCTCTGTTTCTTCTTCGGCTACGGTTTCATTTTGGGAGAAATTTTTAATGGTTTTTATGATATTTTCAATTCGTTTTAGTCCGTCATGGCATTGAGTGAAGGCGTTTTCGATTTCGATCATGTGATCGGCGATTTTGAGGCTTTTTTCGATGTCTTTAATTTTTTTGAGGGACTCACTCATTTTAGGAAGATGTGACATTGAGTTACACATTAATTGATAGTGTTGGATCATCTGAGAAAAATTTTGCAAGTAGAGTTCAAGTGCAAAGAGATTGTTTTGTACAAATCCGAGAGGGTTATTGATTTCATGAGCAATTCCTGCGGCGAGACGGCCGATTGAAATCCATCGTTCTTTTTCAATGACTTTGGCCTTGTCTTCTTTGAACTGAGTTAAGGCTTTTTTGAGTTCTTGGTTTTCTTCTTCAAGTTGCTTAATTGTGTCGAGTGAATTGGGCATGAGAGTATCATAAAGGACTTCTGTTTTTAGTTGTAGAGGTTATCTTATTTCGCAACAGTCCCTAGATAGTTTTAATTTTAATCTCTGGACTATTGTCAATTAATGCGAATAACCTAATAGATCAGTAGCCGAAGGCCTGTCTTTGATAAGCGAAAATATAGGCTAAAAAAGGGCAGCAGATTCTCGAGAATCCCCCCATAACAGATATTGGCAGTGACGAAACTAAAACAAAACATTGTTTGAGGAGGCCAAAAGTAACCTCAATACGTTGTCTAGACTTGAGTAAGTGATGTTGGGAATTAGACATTATTGCTATTTGTTTCCAGTAGTGCCTGAGTCTTGGGGACTACCCCGTCACGCTTTGCGTGCCACCCCTTCTGGGAAGGGGAGTAGGGTCCAAAAAACTAAAAAAACAGGCCCCTAGTGCATGGAGGTTCCTCTAACTTACTTACATGATTAAGTGGTTTTTTCTTTCTATATGTAGGCTATTCGCATCATTATTTCTGAGTATTAGAGGGGATATCTCCCGATTTGGAGGGGCTAGTGATATCTTTGTAGAAACTACACTCCTTGCTATGATGTAGGAGGATGCTGTTGTATTTTTTGCTTTAGAGGAGTTTTTGTGGATCACTCTCGTATTTTAATTGTGGATGATGAACCTCACTTAATCTCGTCGATTTTTCGTATTTTTTCTAATGATTCTGTTGATCTTTTTCAGGCAGCGGATGGCAAAGAAGGTTTGCAGCAGGTGATGAATGTGTCTCCCGATGTCATTGTGGTGGATTATAAGATGCCACAGATGGATGGGATGGAGTTTTTGAAGGCGGTTCAATCGATTCGGTCGGATATTCCGGTCATTGTGATGACAGCCCATGGTAACAAGGCGGCGTCGGTTCAGTTTTTGAAGGAAGGGGCATTTCGGTATCTCGAAAAACCATTTCGTCCAGATGAATTTCGCTTGGTGGTGTTTGAAGCATTGGAACACTATCGCCTCAAAATTGAAAATAGCAAGCTCCAGCAAATGGTGGAATTGCAAGATTCCTTTTCAGAATTGGTGGGATCTAGTCCACAGATGCTTGAGCTTTATCAAATGATTGAGCGGATTGCGGAGACGGATATTACGGTTCTGATCCAGGGTGAAAGTGGGACGGGTAAGGAGTTGGTGGCTAAGGCCATTCACGAAAAAAGCAAACGGGCGGGTAAGCCGTTTATCCGATTTAATTGTGCGGCTTTGCCGGAATCCTTGATTGAAAGTGAAATGTTTGGCCACGAAAAAGGGGCATTTACGGGGGCTGATGAACGTAAACTTGGCCGATTTGAGTTGGCAGATAGGGGGACTTTGTTTTTTGATGAAATTGGAGAACTAAGTTTGTCGATGCAGGTGAAGTTGTTGCGGGTTCTCCAGGAGCGTGAATTTGAGCGAGTGGGGGGGACGGTAACAGTGAAGTCGGACGTCCGAATTATTGCGGCTACTAATCAAAACTTGGATATGATGATGGCGGCTGGGACTTTTAGAGAGGATTTGTTTTTTAGGTTGAGTCGATTTCCCTTACGGGTGTTTCCTCTTCGAGAGCGTGGAGAGGATGTGGTTAAATTGGCCTATTATTTTTTGAAGCAGTATTCACAGGAATATGGAATGAATGTGACGGGATTTACTGATCGGGCTATTACGATGCTGAAACGCTATTCATGGAAAGGTAATGTTCGTGAACTGCAGAATGTGATTTCTCGAGCAGTAATTTTATCTCAGACCCCTCAGATTAATGAAATTGGCTTAGGGTTGTATGGGACCTCGTCTCTTCCTGAATTGTCCATTTTTGAAAAGTTGGCACAAGATCCGATTTCTGAAAATGATCTTGTTCGTCGATATGCCCAAGAAATCCTTAAAAAATGTAATGGAAATAAAAAACAAGCCTGTGAAGTACTTGGCATTAATTATCGGACACTGGTGTCGCGTTTATAGATTTTTAGGTTATAATTTCGCGTTTATATGAATTTAATTGAATTAGTTCCGCGTCCTTCCATTGAGTCTGTTACGGATCAGGCATCGTTTTTATTGCATCGTTTTTCTGATCAAGTGAGTGGCATTAATATTCCAGATGTTAAGCGTTTGTCTGTGAGAAGTTATGATGCTGCGAAGGTATTTTTAAGGCGTGGGATTTTTGTAATCCCCCATATTCGGAGTATGGATTTTAGTGGTGAATCTGCGATTATTCTTTTCGATGAATTACGTAGTTTAGGATTAACTCATGTTTTAATTGTGACTGGAGATGTGTATCCGGAATTTAATAGTAATGAGCCGTTAACTGCAATTGATATGATCGGTCTTTTGAAAAAGAGATATCCAGATCTGATTGTGTATGCGGCACTTGATCCTTATCGCACTTCATCTGATGAGGAATTGATGTATTGCCATCAAAAACTGGATACGGGCTGTGACGGATTTTTTACCCAACCTTTTTTTGATTTGGAATTAGCAGATTGGTATTTACCTCGACTCACTCACACAGAAGTATTTGTGGGGATTTCGCCTGTATTAACCGCAAAGTCGAAGCAATATTGGGCCATGCGTAATCATGTGATATTTTCTGAGCTTTTTCAGTTGGAGCTTCGGTATAATATTTGTTTGGCTCATGATTTAATGAGCTTGGCAAGGCGGTATGGACAACATACTTACCACATGCCGATTACGATGGATGCGCAGGAGTATGTGCAGGCGTTGTTCCCGCGATAACCCTATCGCACTTCGCTCTATC
>CAZZBY010000073.1:0-5603 GCA_964652635.1 uncultured Candidatus Marinamargulisbacteria bacterium
TTTTTGTTTATTTGGATTCGGTGGACGCTTCCCCGATTTCGGTACGATCAGCTGATGCGTTTAGGCTGGACGGGATTGATCCCTTTGGCCATTGTCAACCTTTTGGTAACGGCGGTAATTCAACTATGCAATTAACAACCCGATCCCGAGTCGTTGTTGATAAAAAAATGTCATTTTCTGAGCGGATTTATTTTCCGGCTATTTTTAAGGGAATGATGATTACGCTTAAGCATTTATTTATGAAAAAAGTGACGATTCGGTATCCTGAGCAAAAGCGGAAATTTAGCCCAATTTATCGAGGGCTTCATGTCCTTAAACGAGATCATGAGGGTGCGGAGCGATGCACAGCCTGTGGTCTTTGTGCGGTGGCTTGCCCTGCCGAAGCAATTACGATGATTGCTGCCGAACGAAAACCTGGTGAAGAAAAACTATACCGTGAGGAAAAATATGCCGCCGAGTACAACATTGATATGTTGCGGTGTATTTTTTGTGGATTATGCGAAGAAGCCTGTCCTAAAGAAGCTATTTATTTAACTGATCGGCTCGTTCCATCTGGATATTCCCGGACTAATTTAGTATGGGCTAAGGACCGATTGGTTGAACCGGTTGATCCTGCTTTGCGTATCGACATCCGTAAACGCTTACGCCGAAAGGACCAAGAGTCATGACATTGATTTTATTTTGGGTGTTTTCAATTTTAGCAGTTGCGAGTGCGCTTAGTGTTGTCTTGAATCGCAATCCAATTTATAGCGTTTTGAGCCTGATTTTCTGTTTTTTTTCGATTGCTGGTCATTATTTATTAATGGGAAGCTTATTTTTAGCCACTGTTCATATTATCGTGTATGCCGGTGCAATTATGGTGCTATTTTTATTTGTGATTATGTTGATGAATTTGCAAGATATCCCCGAATTTGTCAGTAAATGGTGGCAATTTGGGGCTGCTTTCGTAGCAATTTCGTTACTTGTTTTTGGAATTGCATGTCATATATACGCCTCCCCCACGTCGATCATGGTGGGCGATATGTCGCTTAAAACGATTGCTCATTCGATTTTTACCATTTATGCTGTGCCATTTGAAGTATCAGCCGTTTTGTTTTTATCGGCAGTTATTGGGGTTGTTACCTTGGGGAAGTCCGAATGATTTCAACGAATAGTTATTTGGCATTAGGGTGTATTCTTTTTGCTATTGGGACTTTTGGTGTCTTAATTCGGCGTAACGTGGTTATTATACTAATGTGTATTGAATTGATGCTTAATGCTGTTAACTTAATTTTAGTATCAGTATGTGAACCTGTATTTGTTTTTTTTATTATGCTGGTCGCTGCAGTTGAAGTGTCAATAGGTCTTGCGATTATTGCCCGGATTTACCGTCAGTATCACAGTACTGATATTACGCTATTTGGGAAGCTAAAAGGATGAGTATGGTGAAGCCCTATTGGTCAGGTATCTTGGCTTCGATTGTTGTCTTTTGTTTATTCACGTTGTCTGTCTTGGCATGGAGTCATGTTCATGTACATGGGGCTTTTGAAGTATCCGTCTTAAAATGGTTTTCCTCTGGGTCTTTGTCGGTGTCATGGGGATTATTATTTGATTCTCTTTCTACTCTGATGCTTGTTATGATTACGGGAGTTGGTTTTTTAATCCATGTCTATTCCATCGGATATATGCATCATGATGCGGATCGAGGGCGCTTTTTTTGGTATCTTAATTTATTTGTCTTTTTTATGCTGATTTTAGTCTTGTCTAATAATTATTTGGGCATGTTTGTCGGTTGGGAAGGCGTTGGATTATGCTCGTATTTGCTCATTGGATTTTGGTCGTCTAATCGCAACTATTTGGTTGCTGCTAAAAAAGCCTTTGTGATGAATCGCATCGGAGATCTTGGCTTTATTTTGGGGATTATTGTGATGATTTTAACCTTTGGCAGTGTCCAATTTTCTACCGTTTTTTCACTGGCACACCAATTGCCTGTTGGGGAATTATCGATTGTATTGATCACCTTTTTGTTATTTGTTGGGGCAACTGGAAAAAGTGCTCAGCTTCCCTTATTTACATGGCTACCTGATGCGATGGCTGGTCCAACTCCCGTCTCTGCGTTAATTCACGCAGCTACCATGGTCACGTCTGGGATTTATATGATTGCACGGTCGAGTGCCCTGTATGTATTGGCTCCTACTGTGTTGACTATTGTGATGTGGGTGGGTGTGGCGACGGCAGTGATGGGGGCGTTGATTGCCCTAAGGCAATCGGATATTAAAAAGGTATTGGCCTATTCAACAGTCAGTCAGTTGGGTTATATGGTGTCGTCGTTGGGGGCGGGAGGAACCTCGGAAGCCCTGTTTCATATGGTGACCCATGCCTTTTTTAAAGCCTTGTTATTTTTAGCTGCAGGCAGCGTGATTCATGGCATGAGTGGTGAGCAAAATATGTATCGCATGGGGGGGCTACGCAAGCTTCAACCCATTACGTTTGCCGTATTTTTAATTGGGGCGTTGGCCTTGTCTGGATGCCCTCCTTTTTCTGGATTTTTTTCTAAAGATGCCATTTTATTGGCGGTTCAGCATGTGTCTCCTGTTGCATTTTACATCTTGTTAGGAGTGTCGATTTTGACGGCGTTTTATGTATCTCGATTGGTATTTTTGGTCTTTTTTGGCCAACTTCGGTCGGATGCTGATGTACATGAATCTCCACTTGTCATGACCATACCGTTGGTGGTGCTTGCGATATTATCTGCCGTTGCTGGATTTTATCATCCCGAAATTAATATTGTCATATTGGTCGGCACATTAGCGGTATTGGGAGTGATTTTAGGAGTGACTTACTCTCGATATGCGATTAAGGCCACTAATGATCATTCGGATGGTTTTTTATCCTTGGATGTGGCATATCGTTTGATTGTAGTGCGCCCCATTTTTGCTTTTGGTAAAGGACTTTCAGTCGTTTCAGATAGAATGATTTTAGATAATGTGGCGGGTACTTTAGCCGAAGTGGTAACCGATTGTGGAAATGCTCTTCGCCGCCTTCACTCTGGGTCGATTGGATTTTATTTATGGGTAATGACGATATCAGTCGCCGTTATTTTGGTAGGATTAGTAATATGGCCCTTTTAGCGTTATTTTTACTGTCATTATTAGTTTGTCTTGGCACCTTGGTGTTCCGATGCCGCTGTGTTGCCCATGTGGGGTCTGGGGCGATCTTGATTGCCTCGGTGCTGGTGACCCAGCGACCTGACTTATTATCCTTTTTTTCTTCTATTTCTCTTCCTTCTTTTGCGATTACACCTCTATCGTCTTTTATGCTAGTTTTGACCTCGGTTGCGGTGTTTGCTATTGTCATGGCCTCTGAGGATTCTCCTCGATTTTTATCTATAGTAATGGCCATTCAATCGGCTTTATTTGGTGTATTTTGTGCCCGAAATGGCTTGTTATTTTATGTCTTTTGGGAGATGGCTTTAATTCCCGGGTTTTTGATGATTTTAATTTGGGGAGGTGTGGATAAAGTTCGAGTCGCTATTCGCTTTTTGCTGTATAACTTGGTGGGAAGTTTTGCACTATTGGCTGTAATTTTGCATCTTTTTCTTCAAACTCATTCCTTTGCATTTGTGGATTGGATGTCTGTGCCTCTTCCATTAGCAAATCAAATGTGGATACTTGTGGGATTGTTTGTGGCCTTTGGAATTAAACTTCCCTTGGTGCCGTTTCATCGATGGCAGCCGGAAACCTACGCATGTTTGCCACGGTCTGGGGCTATGTTGTTTTCGGGATTGATGTCAAAGTTGGGGATTTATGGAATCCTGATTTTGATGGTGCCGATTGTGCCTCAGGCCATGTTGATTTATCGGCCTATTGTCTTGGGAATTGTCATTTTTAGTGTCATTTACGCCTCTTTAGTCGCATTGGCTGAAACTGGCTTTAAACGCATTGTAGCCACGGTTTCAATTGCACATGGCAGTTTAATTGCCGCTGGAGTGTTTTCGTTAACTCCCGCGGGCATTCAGGGTAGTATCGCACAGATTATGGCGCACTCCTTAATCGTAATGGCTTTATTTTTATGTGAACCTCGTGTCAGATCCCGATTTTATTTGGGAGCTTTATTTTTAGTCGTTTTAGGATCGATTGGATTGCCCCTTACGATTGGATTTATTGGAGAGTTTTTAATTTTGTTGGGAATTTCTCAGGTGGATATTGGGTTTGCTGCAATTGCTGGGCTTTCGGTGATTTTAGGTGCTTGGGTAATGTTGACCTTGTATCAGTCTATTCAATCCTCGTCGGAGGGGGCGTTGGCATTTACTGATGACGAGGAGTGGGTGGTTATTTCGCTGATTGCTGCTACTTTTATTTTGGGAATTTTCCCGTCGGTGGTGCTGATATGACGGCGATTATTGTACTTTCATGTTGGGGTGTTATGGCCATGATGGCGGATGCTCTCTGTCTTGGAAAATGGGTCCGATGGGCAACTGGATTTGGGTTTATTGTGGCATTTGCGGCGACGTTTTGCTCGTGGTCGATTTCCTCGACGATGTGGTTTTTTGATGATACGGCACTGATGTGGACGCGGCTGCTCATTGGATTTTCAGCTGTTTTATATTGCTTTGGTCGGCATGAAGCCAATCACCATCTTGATGCCTTGATGATATTTTCACTGATTGGAGGCGTGTTAATGACTTCTTTCTCCCATGTGGTGATGCTCTTTTTAGCGATTGAGATCCTGTCGATTCCTTTATACATTCTTGCGGGATCCAGTGGTGACGAGCACTCGCTTGAAGCCTCAATGAAATATTTTATTTTAGGCTCGTTTGCCAGTGCTATTTTGTTATTTGGTGTTGCTCTTGGATATGCCGGAATCCCTGTTGGAGCGGCCTTAGTAGTGATTGGACTTTGTTTTAAAATTGGGGTTGCTCCCTTCCATTTGTGGGTTCCTGATGTCTACGAAGGATCGTCGCTTCGGTATACAGCCTTTATGTCGATTGTAGTGAAATTGGCAGCGATTGCAGGCTTATTTCGTTTTTTAGCCTGGGGATTTGAGTATCGTCTTCTCTTGATTGGATGTGCAGTGATTTCGATGATTATTGGGGCATTTTTAGCCTTGTATCAATCATCATTTAAGCGATGGATGGCCTACTCTGGAATTGCCCATGCGGGCTTTATGGTCGTCTTGGTTGCTTTAGGGGATGCCGTGACTTCCTCTTTGTTTTTTTATGCCTTAACCTATGGCATTGGGGCCATTGTTGTCTTTGGACTTGTGATGGGAGAGGATAGGGATCAGTACCAAATGGACTCCTTTCGCGGGCTTTTCTTTCGCCGTCCTTGGATGGCTACAGGCTTAGGGTTTGGCTTATTTTCTTTGGCAGGAATCCCCCCCCTCCCCGGTTTTTTTGCTAAATTTTTAGTATTGGCCCACGCCTGGCACCTCGGGTTTGGTGGCATTGTTGGGATTGCGCTTGTAGGCTCATTAGTGAGTACATTTGTTTATTTGAAGTTTGTGTCGGTATTATTTTTGAAGGATTAGCCGATTTCTAAGGTCTTTCATCCCATCTCCAAAGGTAGGGCTGTTGCGAAATACCCCAGATGTGCAATTGATCGCAATGCGCAGACTATCTTGGA
>CAZZBY010000074.1:0-5525 GCA_964652635.1 uncultured Candidatus Marinamargulisbacteria bacterium
GGCTTCGCTGAAGCTCCGCCTCCAAGATAGTCTGCGCATTGCGATCAATTGCACATCTGGGGTATTTCGCAACAGTCCCTAGTGATGATTATGAGGGTTGTTGAACTGATGATTTCGTAAGTGGCATACTTTATGTATACTGTGATGAGTTATTCCTAGGTGGCTATTTAATGTCAATTCGCTCTCATTTAAGGATTGTGCTTTTACTGCTTTTGCTTGTGTCTCCACGTGTCATTGAGGCGTCTGCGACTGTGGCTGGAAGTGTGGTGCATTCTGCACGAATTGCACCGGTTGGAAGTTCTTCGTCGTCACCCACTCAATATAATATGTTTCAGCTTCGGGTTTCTGCTGTAAATGCGGCTGAAACCTTGCGGTCTATTCAAATTAAAAATATTGCCTCGGTTGTGAAATTTGGAGATGGAATTTCCCGTGTTCGTGTTTTTCATGACAGTGATGGAGTGACGGGGCTTAATACCTCTTCAGATACGGTTGTGGGGAGTACGGTTTTTAGCAATAGTACCCAAGGGAATGTGTCGATTGATTTTAGCGACACGATTAATACGATTGATGCGGGGTCGAGTGCGACTTATTTTGTGGTGTATGACATTGATTCGGATGCCCCTCTCTTATTTGATGATGAAAATACCACGACTAATTTGCAAATTCTTTCGGTGCAAGATCAAACGGGAACAGTGCCGTTTTCTAATACGACTACTGCGAATCTGATTACCTTGTCTGGGATTAATTCTCTTCAGGTTGAAAATGTTGCTCCAGATGTGGTTTTGCCTGGTCAGGAAAAAGTGCCGATGTTGAAATTAACCGTCCAACCTGTGGGCGAAAATATGACGAATGGTATGTTTATTCGAATTGATAATACTCAGGCTAATTTTTCTCCATCAAATAATGTGGAGGCTGGGATTAAGCGAGTTCATTTGTATTATCGGGACCCCAGTCGTGAGGATATTACGGCTCCGTTTAATGCCGAACGTGATTTGTTGTTGCAAACGTTAGATGCAAGTGATTTTTTAAGCCGAAGTGCGGTGGCATTTACGACTCTTGAAAATCCGAGCAATCGAAGTGCTGATTTTACGTTTACCGACGGATCGGACTATGTCTTATTTGTGGTCTATGATATTGGGGATAAATTTGAGGTAGGGAGTAATACTGAGTTTGATGCTGAACTTACCTCATTTACTGGGACGGGGCAGCAGTCTTCTTTGACGATGACGGGGGATGTGCCCTCTCATGATCCGGCTAATTCTTTTGTGGCAGGATTGACCTATGATCGTCATCAAAACACGAGCATTGTGTCGCATAGTTTGACGTATGGGCAAGGGACAACGGTACCTATGCTTCAGTTTGTGATGAGGGCGAATCATGCAGCGATTACAGTTAATCGCATTGTTGTGGATAATTTGGATGTTTTTGATACAACGTCGGTATCGACCGTTCCGTATATCACGAGTTCGAGTGGAACTCAGGGGATTCATCGGATTCGTATTTTTGATGATACGAATGGGGATCAGGAATTTGATGGTGAAGATGCGGGTGATACCTTGATTGGAAGTTTGGTTTTAGACGGTAGTCATAATACAAATAAAGAGGCGATTGTGGATATTTCGACTCCCAATGGCATTTTAATCAAAGAATTTGATGATGATACTCATGCCACTTACCCTCAAAATAATGAACGTAATTTTTTTATTGTGTATGATGTTGGGTCTGGTGAAATTATTCAACGAAAAGATTCTTCTGGAAATACCAATGCTAGGGCGACTGTCTTTATTAAGAATGCACAAGGATTTTCTTCGGTGGCAGGATCGATTGTGACGATGAATTTAAATGGCGTTCTTCCATTTTCATCGTCGCCGTCTGCGCGAGTTAATTTGGTCCAGTCCAATTTGTATATTTCGTCTGTGACGTCCATTGCTCCATCTTTTGTGTTGCAGGGTGAGCTTAAAGTTCCGATGTTGTATCTTCAGATTCAGTCTGATCTTCAGGGGGCGTCTATTCCGTCTGCGACGGTGAGTATTCGAAATGCAGTTGCGACTGGGTTGAATCAATTTTCGGGTATCAATAAAGGGATTAGTCGAGTTTGGTTATACCGAGATGAAGATGCCGATCGGGTGCTGGATACTACGGATACGTTGGTTGCTTCTCGTCGGGTGGCAGCGTCGGATTCCTCGACGCTGACGAAGTTGATTTCTATTCCATTTACAGTGGACCGGCTTCATAACTTTTTAGTCTTGTATGATGTCGGTGCAGTTGCGACGACAACTTCGAATAGTGCTCAGTCTCAATTGAATGATATTGAATCGGATGGATCCACACCCTTGGTATTTTCTGGAGAACGGCCAGTGCCATCAATTCCGTCGTTGTTGAGAGTGGCCCCCAAGCGAATTCGAATTGATCGTGTGGATGTGACGGATACAGACTCTGATATTACGACTGGATTTAAGGTCACGATTCGGTTGACTAATGTTTCTGATGCAGATGTGACTTTAGTCACTCCTAATGGAACGATTCCACGCTTTTATTTGGCTAATGTGGGAGGGCAAGATATTTCCTCCGAATTTACTGCAACGGTGGTCAATGCTCAGCCGACCTCTATTTTGGCAGGGCAGTCTGATACGATTCAGTATAATGTGACTCTTTCTCGGCATATTTCTGAAGGGACTGTGATTGTGGATGCGTCTTCTGAGTATATTGCTCCTTCGTTGGGGACTGCCGTGGTGACTCGTTATTTTGGGCCTGGGCAAACTTGGGTGGCGGGTTCTTTAATTACCGATTCTATTTCTCTCTCGACGCCAGATGATCGCTCTCAGTCAGATTATCCTAGCTATATTGAGTCGGTTAAAGTTGCAGTCAATAATACTGAAAACACCTTCCAAAATGGGACTTCTGTTAGATCTGGAAGTAATATGATTATTCGCTTTCAAGATCAAGGTTCTTCGGTGGATGGATCGAGTTTGATTGTTAAATTGAATGGAACTGAAATTCCTCGTCGAAGTACTTCTGGTGAATTGAGTTCTGGGACATTTTCCTATGATGAAAGTTTGGGTAAAGTCACCGTTCAAGATTTAGGAAATACAGATGGGACATTGACTTTGTTGGCCACTGATTTACAGGCAAATGCCTTGGATGATCTTCATTTGAACTTTTTAATTTCTTCATCGGTGGTGAGTTTGACTCGGGCGTTGTTTTACCCGTCTCCTTATCGGATTCAAGAAGATCAAAACTTGCTGTTAACCTTTAATATTTCCCGTGAAGCGACCGTGACAGTCTATGTGTTTGATTACCGAGGTCAGAAAGTGTATCAAGAGGATTATCCAATTACGACCGTGGGTTATAATACTATTACCTTTCCCTCAGATAGCACATTTTTAAAATCGGGAATTTATATTTGTCGTCTTGTGGCTGTAGATAGCAATGGCAATAAGTCGGTTGCCACTACTAAATTGGCGATTTACTGATGAGGCGTTGGTTTTTAGTTGGACTTGGGTTAGTACTGGTTGGGATGACGGGTAGTTCCTATGGTGTTTCAACTCAGATTAGTAGTCCGCAAAGTGTAATGGTGGGTGCGCGTGCCATGTCTTTGGGTGGACCTAACCCGGTTTTGTCTGGGGATATTAATAGTATTTTTATTAACCCTGCTGTTGTCGCTGATGTTCAGTCGATGCCGTTTACTGTTACATCTCAAAAGCTCTTGGGTGAATTTGATTATTTGTTTTTGGCGACGAGTCTTCCTCTCAAGGTATCAGTGCCTGTGGTGATTGATGAAGAGATTTATCAACAAAAATTGGTATTAGGGCTTTCCTATGGATCGGTGGCGTTGACTGATATCCCTAAGACGATATTAAATGATTCGACTCACATTGTGATGCCTGATGGGACCTATGGATCGGGATTTCGTGTTTTTGGAGCGTCTCTCGGAACCAGTTTTTATGACAAGTTAGGGTTTGATGTGGTGTCTGCTGGATTGGGGCTGAAAGTGGTGGATCAATTTGTGGCTGAAAAAGACCGGGTTGGGTTTGGATTCGACTTGGGTGCTATTGGTCGCTATAACGTGGATTACATGATGGTGGATCGGGTGTATCTTGGGGCGAGTGCTCATAATATTTTATCGACTCCGATGGTGTGGAGCAATACTCAGGATCGATCGGTATTACCTCTTGAGCTATATGTGGGGGCTAGAGCAGATTTATTTGGGGATCGGGCATCGGTTTATATTAATAATGGGCTATCAGGAATGAGCTTAGGGGTTGAGTATCGCATGGACGGATTTCAACTTCGGGGATGCTCGAATGGGGATACTTGGAGTTTGGGTACGGGATTATTATTTGGTCAAATTTCTGGATTTGCAGATCGTACTTACAATCTTCGGTTAGACTATAACTTTACTAAAAACCCAGCACCTTTTTCGGACGACTCCAGTCATGCGTTATCTTTGACGGTATTGGGAGTTAGTAAACCGTATGCTCCACGTATTTTATCGCCTAAGGAAAACTTTTTGACCTCCAAAACCAGTGTGGATTTGGTGGGAGTTGGCCCTAAATCGACATCGATTCAGATTTATGATAACGAACAATTGATTCGGACGACGCAATCGGATCATCAAGGCCGTTGGAAATTTGCTGGATTTCCTCTCAGAGAGGGTGCGAATAAGATTTATGTTCAATCCTATGATGTAGAACAGGAACTTTCGCAGCAGTCGGATTCAATTACGGTTACGATGGATACGTCTGCGCCTAACATTGATGTTGCTGTGTATCCTGATGGTGTTTCTTTGGTGGTTGTGGCCTTAGTGGATCAAGATGTGGAAAAAATGATTGGTGCCATTGATAATGTGCCCAATGAGTTTGAACCTACATCGCCTGGAGTGTGGGAAGCGCGATTTAATAAGCCTGCTGATTTGGAAGAAAATGCACCTGTTTCCACCATTATGCATCACTTAGATGTTGCGGCTGTGGATACTGCTGGTAATGAGAGTACTCAAACGGATATTCCGTTTTTTGCTACTGTTCAGTTTCCTGCCGATAAATTTGTTCATATGAAAGACCGAGTTCGGATTTTAGGGACGGCTTCGTTGATGGTGAAGGAAATCAACTTTTCCGGGCAACCTGTGTTTATTGATCAAGCCAATCGATTTTCGTTTAATTATGACCTGAAGCCAGGTAAAAATTTAATTAAAATGACGGTTAAATCATTGAATGATGAAACTCTTACTCAAACTATTCGGGTGCTATGTCTCAAGTCATTTGATGATTTAACCGACCAAACTAAAGGGCGTCGGGCGATTGAGTTAATGGCGACTTTAGGTGTTTTGTCAGGTGATATTAAAAATCGTTTTAAACCTGAGGAGTATATGACACGTAAAGAGTTGGCTAGAATGATTGCTCTTGCGACTAAAATGCCTATTATTAAGAGTAATAAAGCATCGTTTACGGATATTTCTTCCGATGATCCTGATGCTCCCTATGTTCAGGCGATGATCGAAAATGGCATTATGGTGGCAGGGGTCGGTG
>CAZZBY010000075.1:0-5520 GCA_964652635.1 uncultured Candidatus Marinamargulisbacteria bacterium
ATTACATAGGGCCCCATTGGTGATAGTTTCGACCACCACAATGGTTTTTTTTGATCGTTTAATCAGCCCTGCCAATTCCAGATCAATCGACTTGTCCAACTGAAGCATGGCCAAATCCATCGTGTCTTGAAATTGAACCTCTACCATTTTATGACGATGTTAATCGGCTCACTTTGTCTACTTTTTCCCATGGGACATCTAAGTCTGTTCGTCCAAAATGTCCATAGGTCGCGACCTGACGGTAGATGGGTCGCTTGAGTTGCAACTCGTTAATTATTCCCTCGGGTGTGAGTGGGAAATGTTGCTTGACGAGGGCCTCTAATTTTCGGTCATTCACTGTGGAAGTCAAGAAGCTGTTGACCCTGACGGATACGGGCTCTGCGACTCCGATGGCATAGGCAAGTTGGACTTCGACTTCGGTTGCAAGTTTGGCTGCGACAATGTTTTTGGCAATGTATCTGGCCATGTACGCTGCAGATCGGTCGACTTTACTTGGATCTTTTCCTGAAAACGCGCCACCACCATGACTTCCCCATCCGCCGTAGGTATCCACAATGATTTTGCGCCCTGTTAATCCCGCATCCCCGTTGGGCCCGCCGATGACAAACGCGCCGGTCGGATTAATTAAAATTCGAGTTTTATCGTCTAATAAATGAGACGGGACAATCACTCGGATGACATGTTCAACCATGTCCTTGTAAATTGTGTCCCACTCTACATCGGGATTATGTTGAGTAGAGATCACAATCGTGTGAGCATGAATTGGGGTTTTATTTTCGTCGTACTCTAAGGTAACCTGCGCTTTGGCATCGGGCCTGAGATATGTTAACTTGCCTGATTTTCGTAATTCGGTTACTCGTTTTATAAGTTTGTGGGACAGTACCAGTGTCATTGGCATTAACTCGGCCGTTTGGTTACACGCATAGCCAAACATTAATCCTTGATCTCCAGCTCCCATTTCCTTAAATTTACCTTCCCCTTTATTGACCCCTTGTGCAATATCGGGTGATTGTTCGTTCACTGTGGTCAGGACGCCACAAGTTTCGGCTTCGATTCCATATTCCGCTTTTGTGTACCCCACCTCTTTGATGGTTTTTCTGACAATTTTCCGGATATCGATCGTCGCTTTTGTGGTGATTTCTCCACCTACAATGACCAGTCCAGTAGTTGCAAAACATTCGGCGGCTACACGGCTTTCTGGGTCTTGTTCTAAGCATGCGTCCAAAATTGCATCTGAAATCTGGTCACACAGTTTGTCTGGGTGTCCCTCTGAAACCGATTCCGAGCTAAACAAAAATGCCATTTTTTCCTCTATGCTTTTGAAAATTACTGACTGCGTTATCAGCAGATTGTGATTTTAACTTACCTTACCTTGACAAGGCAATGGCGAGTGCGTCTCTTCCATTTTCTCCAGAAACAAGTGGTGATGCATCGGTTTGAATGCAGGTGATGAAATGGTCTAATTCGGCAACCAATGGTTCTTTTTTAGGAACATCGACGGGGATGGGGTCTGAAACGGGCAATCCAATTGTCACTTCTCCAGTTTCAGACGTGGTTTTAGTGACTTTGCTTTTGTAGAGCATTACTGTTTGAGTGATGTAATCCATGTGGATGTGGCCTTTGTTTCCGGTGACGGTCAGGGTACGAATTCGGCTAGGTGTAATCCAATTGACTTGGATATAGGCACTGATGCCATTATAGTTGAGAAGGATGTCGGCATAATCGTCACAATCCTCTGTAATGGCCATTCCTGAATTAATCATGAGTTTAGATGGTTTGCTTTGTCCGATGAGGGTATGGATGATGTCGATGTCGTGGACAGCTAAATCAATAAGGACATTGGCGTCTTTAATTTGCCCAGGGAAGCCCCCTATCCGTTTTGTACTGATGGACATGATGTCGCCGATTTCTCCGGCTTTGACGAGTTGACCTACCACTTGGACGCTGGGGTTAAAGCGCTCAATGTGTCCCACCATTAATTTGACATTGTGTTTTTTAGCGAGTTCAATGAGGTCATTGGCTTTGTCGACGGTGTCTGCAATGGGTTTTTCGACTAAGACGTGTACCCCATGTTCTATGGCATACTTGGCCATGTCATAGTGCAGGCGTGTGGACGCAACAATGGAGATGGCATCTGGTTTTTGCTCGGTGATGAGTTGCTTGTAGTCTAGGTAGTAATTGACGTTGTATTTGTCTTTAAATTGAGCCCCTAATTGGGCATTACTGTCACACAATCCGACTAGATTAACTTTGGGATTTTCGCTATAGACTCGGACATGGTGACGACCCATGTTTCCGAGGCCAATGACGGCGATATTTATCTTTTCCACGACACTGATCTCCTATACACTTTACTTATGTTACACGCACTCATTGGAAGTGTCCCCGCAATTATATTACCTTTGGCAGCCTTGATCCAACTGATCCGTATGCTGCGGTATCGGTCGGCTGAGGGAGTTAGCCTGATTTCTTGGGGATTATTTGGGGTTGCAAATGTGTGCCTCTTTTTTTACACACCTCGAGTAGATCTTGTGACGTTTCTTTCGTTTATGGGTACAGCCATTGTTGATTTTATGATTGTTGGGCTTTGTTTGGTTTTTAGAAGGTAATCTCCCCTCGTTGACATCCTCATGATATTTATCGTATTCTTTCGTCGAATTAGCACTCTTTGTTGCTGAGTGCCAGAAAGGCGAAAGATGACATTAACCGAACGAAAAAAGCAAATTTTAAATGCCACTGTTAATCGGTATATCCAAACCGCAGAGCCTGTCGGGTCAAAGGTGTTGCTGGAGGATTATGAGTTTGGAGTGAGCTCGGCGACAGTTCGTCAGGAGCTTCACGAGCTTGAAGAGGATGGGTTTTTAACGCATCTTCATACGTCAAGTGGGCGTATACCGACAGAGCTTGGTTATCGATTTTATGTGGATAAATTGATGTCCAATGCCCCTCTGACGGTGCAGGAACACGCTTTTATTTCCGCTCGTTTGGGATCGATGAGTCTTCATTTGGGAACAGCGTTGACTCAAGTGTCGTCACTGATGTCGTCTCTCATTGATTACACGACAATTGTGATGGTACCGACGATTTATCAGGATGTGCTTAAGCTAGTTCATATGGTGTTAGTGGACATTAATCGAGTATTGGTGATTTTGCTTCATTCGCTTGGAGTCAATCATGAATTTATTTTGAACTTGGATGAGCATCTGGACCAAGCGGACTTAAATCGACTCTCTCAGTGTCTTACTTCTAAGCTAGAAGGGATGAATATTCAGGATATTCGTCAGGAGTTTTTTGCTCAAATCAGTATGGATTTGCCGGACTACCGATATGTGTTGGATCAATTATCAGTTGAAATTAATCGACTAAAGGCGCATCATCAGGACGATCAAAATTTAATTTTGAGTGGCACTTCTAAAATGTTGAAGTTGCCCGAATTTAAAAATATTGAGTTTACCCAGCAAGTGTTGTCTGCAATTGAAGAGAATAAAGTGTTGCTTGAATTATTAAAGCGGTCACTGAGCCGTCGGGATGCAGACCAGTCAGTCTTTATTGGAAAGTCTGACCATCAGGTGGAGTTGCTTGATGGATGCAGTGTCGTTTTGAAGCCTGTGTCGATTGGGCCGTTTCAGTCGACCGTCATTGGTGTGCTTGGCCCCACACGGATGACCTATTCGGCGGTGACTTCAAAGCTCACAACTTTGAGTGCAATGGTGTCTGGCTATTTAACTCATTCTCATTCAAAAGGAGGTTCCTATGGACCCAGTACAAACTAATCCTGAATCCGTTACCTATTCGGCAGAATCCACTCCGACTGAATCGGTTTTGGAAGACACTTCGGTTGCTTTAGTTGCCGAAATCGAAGCGTTAAAAGCCAAATTGGCTGACGAATCTCATCAACGACTTCGGGCCTATGCCGATTTAGAAAATTTTCGAAAACGGAAGGAGCAAGAATTGGCATCGTTTAGAAAATTTGCACAGGAGCAGATTATTTTTGAATTATTGCCTGTGATCGATAATTTTGACTTGGCCATTCACCATACCAATGCAGATGATGCTTCTTCTAAAAAAGTGCTTGAGGGAGTTTTATTGATTCAAAAGCAATTGAAGGGGGTATTGGATAAAGCCGGTCTTGCCCGCATTGAGGCAGTAGGACACGCATTTGACCCTAATTTTCATCAGTCGATTGGTGAAGAGGAGTCGGAGGAAGGGTCGAATGTGGTTATCCGCGAAATGCAGGCGGGCTATACACTGCATGGTCGGTTGCTTCGACCGAGTTTAGTGATCGTATCAAAATCAAACTAGGAGGATTATCATGAGTGAAAAAATATTAGGAATTGACTTAGGAACTACCAACTCTTGTATGGCGATTATGGAGGGTTCTGAGCCTACTGTCATTGCCAACTCTGAAGGTGCAAGAACAACCCCTTCGATTGTAGGATTTGCGAAGGACGGCGAGCGTTTAGTGGGTCTTCCAGCCAAACGTCAGGCAATTACAAATCCTAAAAATACCTTGTATTCGGTTAAAAGTTTGATCGGACGACGAATGAATGAGATTTCTAAAAAGTTTCCTTTTGAATTTTTTGACCGCAATGGCGCAATTAAAGTTAAAGGCGGAGATAAGGAATATACTCCTCAAGAAATTTCAGCCATGGTACTTCAAAAACTTAAAAAAGACGCTGAAAGCTACCTTGGACAAGAAATTAAAAAAGCGGTCATTACAGTACCTGCCTATTTTAATGACAGCCAACGTCAAGCAACAAAAGATGCGGGTGAAATCGCCGGATTAGAAGTATTGCGGATTATCAACGAGCCTACCGCAGCTGCATTAGCCTACGGATTAGACAGTAAAAAAGACGAAAAAATTGCAGTGTATGACTTTGGTGGAGGTACATTTGATATTTCCATCCTCGAAATTGGAGATGGCGTATTTGAAGTGCAGTCAACCAATGGAGATACTCAGTTAGGTGGAGACGATATCGATGACCTTTTAATCGATTGGTTAGTCAGCGAATTTAAAAAAGAAAAAGGTGTTGATTTATCTAAAGATCAAATGGCACTTCAACGGTTAAAAGATGCTGCTGAAAAAGCAAAAATTGAGCTTTCGTCAACGATGTCGACGGATATTAATCTCCCGTTTATTACGGCGACTGCGGAAGGCCCTCAACACCTTAATTACACATTAAGCCGTTCCAAGCTTGAGCAAATGATTGAACCTTTGATTAAACGATCCCTTGCTCCTTGTGAAAAAGCGTTGAAGGATGCTGGGATTTCGGTCAGTCAAATTGACGAAGTGATCTTAGTCGGGGGAACAACGCGTATCCCTGCTATTCAAGAAGCTGTTAAAAAGTTTTTTGGAAAAGACCCTCATAAAGGGGTTAACCCGGATGAAGTTGTGGCAATTGGAGCGGCGATTCAAGGTGGAGTTTTAGCGGGAGACGTTAAAGATGTTGTCTTGTTAGACGTTATTCCATTGTCACTTGGTATTGAGACTTTAGGATCGATTTGTACTAAGTTGATTGA
>CAZZBY010000076.1:0-5474 GCA_964652635.1 uncultured Candidatus Marinamargulisbacteria bacterium
CTCCTCGCAAAATCCGAAAATGTCGCATTAAGACAAAGCCCAGAAAATCCAAAACCAGGCCCGGGATTATACTGCGCATGGTCAGCTCAAGCCGAAGACCCCGAAGTCGCCCAAAAAGCCATCGACTCCAAATTTGTTTGGATCGGCGCATCTCCCGAATCCATGAAACAAATCGGCACCAAAATCGACTATAAGCAATTCTGCGACAAAATTGGAGTTAAAACCGCCCCATTTTTTGTACTCGATACCAAAAACGATCCTACACAAAGTATCGAAGACTATGTTAGCGAACTTGCCGAACAACTGATCACAAAATACCATCAAAATCCAGAATTGGACTCTGTGTTTTTAAAAAGTAGTTATGGGGGCGGTGGCCTAGGTACCATCAAAATATCAGCCGAAGATTTTTCAAAACCTGATGTCATCAAAGCCAAACTCAAAAAAGTCATCAGTGACACCTGTCGAACCGAGCTCTACGTTGAAATGGCTTTAGATTTAAAGGACGCCACCATGTATCAACTCGAACTCGAAGTCGATGGCACCAAAGTCGCCAAAGGTGCCCGATTAGTCTGGTTTAATCCCAATAATCAAAAAATCATTGAAATCGGATTATCCGATGAAGAAGTCACCAAATTTATCCCTAAAGCGATTTACGATCAATGCCGTGCGGAAACCGAAAAAATCGCCAGAGAATCCGGCTATAACAACCGCGGAACCAACGAAATCCTCCTCACCAAAAAAATGATGACAGGCCCAGATGGGCACCCAAGTCCAGAGTGGGATTTCTGGCATAGTGAATTTAACTGCCGTATTCAGGTCGAACACGAAGCATTGGGTAATCTCGTCACAGACAGTTCAGGTCGTCTCCAAAACACGCCTGCCGAACAAGTCATGCGCGCCATGGGGTATCCTCCCCCTAAAGACGACGATACGGTCACAATCAAAAAACCTATCGTGGTCCACTTACGATTAGTCAATGCTCATCCCGATGACAAAACCCCTTGGACATATAACGGTGGAATCATTTACAAATGCCAAAATGTTCCAGAAGATGTGGATGTCCTGATCAGTGACGGTAAAATTGACAAAGCTACCGATGCACAGTGCGGACGAATGACCTTTACCGCTGACTCATGGGAAGACATATGCGACAAACTTGCTCAAATCGCATCTCAAACTGTGATTACAGGAGAAGGAGGAGTCATCGGAAGAGACTATTTTGAGTTTTTGCTGAAACTCTCCCACGATCATGACTTCAGAAGCATGAGAATGGGATGTAACCTAACTAGCCTCGTCGTCCATAATCCCCATATCCCTCTTTCGAAACAATCCGAAAAACTCACCCGATTAGCCTCGAGTGTTGCGCCGATGTTAGTGGATGGATATCAACCAAGCTATAAACCTGAAGAAGGTAAAACTTATCCAACCGAAGAAACCATCGCAGAATATAAAGCCCTAAAAGCCGAATTAGACGGTATTGATCAGGTAGACTCTCCACTGTTCACAACCCTTTTAGAGGGTGCAAAGACAAAGGATCTCACAAGCTACTATCAAAAGCTCCGAGACCAACTCACAAGACAAGGAGGAGGAATCAATACCATCTTCCCACGGGACACCTATCAGGAAGGAATGAACAGTCAATCTACCATCATCTTAGATACAATGAAAGCCATCATGGAAAAAGTGGGTGCCCGCGTATTCACAGGATACGAGACGGGTGGAGCGCAATGGGAAAAAGCCAATATTGATGGATTTAATTCCGTCCAAGCGTTTAGAAAAGGGTTACTCCACAATGTCCAAAGTCGGGCACTAACACGGTCCCAATGGTTAAACAGCTTAAACCCCAAAAGCACTAAGGAACTTGAGTTCATCCTCAACCACCTAGCTAAAATCATACGAGAAGAAATGGGGCTAGAAGAAGGGGCATTAATTCCATGGTTTCCCAACAACTTCCACGCCGGAAACTGGGATATATCTCAAAATGTCACCACTGGGATTATGCTCGAAGTGGGCATGACCCCCGTCCCCAACTGGGCATGGGACCCCCGATACAAACTCAAAGACACATCAGACCCGGACAAAGACCTTCGAGAATGGACACAAAGTCAAATTACACTATTTAAACAACATGGCCGTGAGATACACGAAATTCGAATTAAAAACGCTGGTCAACAAGACTCATGGACCGTCGAGGAAATTTGGAGAATGTCATCAGTCATCCGAGAAGAATTTAAAAAGGCCGGACTACAGGACCCCATCATTCATATCCATAATCACAACATCAATGGACACGCCTCAGAAATTGCACGTAACCTTCTAGGCAAGGCACAAAGTGAAGGGTATCGATATTTCGTCATCGACACTGCCCCGCCAGACACCACTCACAATGACAATCTCGTTGTGGCCTCGGCATTGGAGTTAGACCCCACCCAAAGGGCCGCCCTCGATACATTTAATCGGATGTGCCATACCATCTTTAAACTCACTGCCCGATTCGATATCCGAAAGACAATGAAAAGGGTTACACCAGACGATTCCGTATGGGCTGGAGGTACCGGATCATCCGACCTAGAATCAGGACGTAAACTAGGAATTAAGGAAGAAGACATTACCCCAGCCAAAATGTTGGCCTGGGAAGTGTTCGGCCTCGGAAGTGTCGTGACCCCATACTCCGAGCTCCTCAAACGGATTGGCTACGCCATTTGGCTAGACCCTTGCATCACAGATAAAACCAAAGACGGAGTCGAAGCCTACATTAATCACGGTGGAAAGTTAGATATCGACGCTGCAACATTAAAGGTACTTCAAGACTGGGAAACCCGACTTCCTCGCCCACCTATCGTCATCCAGCTTTTGATCAATCATGGGTGGAATCCAGATGCACCCAAAACAACACCTATGGACACATTTGATAAAGAAGTCGTTCGCCAAGATCTCATCGTCCGATACCCCAATATCGCCATCACTGACGATCATATTATGTTGGTAGTCGCTTACGGGGCTTCAGGACATTCACTTCTCAAGCTCGTCAACGAAGAAGCAGATTTAACTTGGGTCATGGAACATGCCGAATTATTATTACAAGATCCTCGGCAAATTAAAGCTGGCGAACAAATCGATGTCGATGGAGACCTATTGACTCTCCTCAGCAAAGACCGAAACGACGCAACCGCCATCGTCACCCTCAAATTTAGAGACAGTAATGGAAAAGAGTACATCGTCCATAAACTAGACACCCAATATGCCATCAAAATCGGCCTCATCACCCCTCCAATCATCGTCCAAGGAGGCGACCCCGTCGAAATCGGTAGCCCTGGTGAAGGAGATTTAGTCGAACTCAAAGTCAAACCCGGTGATATTCTCAAAAAAGGCCAAGTCATCGCCGAATTTATGATTTCCAAAGAAATCAAATCACTGGTAGTCCCAGATACCATGATCGGAAAAAAAGTAAAAGGGATTCACAAAGAACCCGGAGATCCCGTAGTCTTGTCCGAACGAATCCTCACAACTGAACTCGCCACAACAGCAAGTGCTAGTGCCCGCTCAACAGACCAACCAACAAGGAGGAGAGAGCGGAAAGATTCCACGCTAACAACGATACGTTCATCCACACCGCAGCCGGAAGTATCAGAAATAGCGGTAGAAGAAGGTGATGAGGGTTCTGGTACCGCCTAAAAAAGACTTAGTTCAGCAAAATACCGCATAAACAAGGACATCGAGATGATCTACAAAAGCCTATTTTCGAATCAACTCACCACGCATACCGATGGTACCATTGAGTATCAATTTGACCACGTAGATTCGACAAATACAGAAGCAGAAACTCATCTCAAACAGCTCACAGCAGTCAACCTTCCCCAACTCCAAACTGGGATCGTATACACCGCCAAAACCCAAAGTTTTGGGCAAGGTCAGTATGGGCGAACATGGATTTCGGATACAGGAGGGCTATACTACACCTTAATGAAGCGATACCCCAACTATGTCGCAAGAGAAAGCACCCAGATTGTGTCATCCATCGGACGACTAATTGCGGCTACGGTCGGAAGCATCACCCACCTCCCTGTCGAACATATTAGCCCAAACGATCTCTACATTGGAGAAAAAAAACTAGGGGGAATCCTCATCAAATCAACACCATGGCATGGGTATACAATTGCCATTGTTGGCATTGGCATTAACCTCAATCAACCCTCATTTCCAGACCCTATTAAGCTCACAGCGACATCATGCTATCTTCAAACTAGCCTCCAATTTACCCCCACAGAATTTAGCCAAAAACTAACCCGAGAGTTAAAAAAATTTTTACAAGATTAGTAAAACAGATCCCCACCAAATGACCATCCTCATTATTGGCCAAGGCCTTACCGGATCATTGCTGGCAATGGCATTGCAATCTCATGGACACACCGTCCACATCCTCGATAACACCCACTACGCCTGTGCAAGTAAAGTCGCAGCCGGCATTATGAACCCACTCACAGGACCACGATTATCACTCACCTGGCCAAATCCAGCTCATCTCGACTTCACTCTCTCTCATTACAAAAAACTAGAATCACAATTAAAAATCTCACTCATTCATCCATTAACCATGATTAAGCAACTCATCACCCCACTCGAAAAAATATCACTCGAAAAAAAACAAACACAGCAGGTCTACAGCACTCTATTTAAGTCACCAGTCCCCAACATCACCAATGGTTACTTCATCCCCATTCATCGCTTAGACACCCCCACACTCCTCACCAAAACCGCCCACCATCTCAAGTCCACAAACAGCCTCATTCACACTCAATTCACACATAACGACTTACTCATCACAAAAAACAAAATACAGTGGAAAGCACTAAAAGCCGACTCCATCATCTTTTGCGAAGGATTTCAAGGTGAAACCAACCCCCTATTCCAACACCTCAACTTTAAAAATTCAAAAGGAGAACTCATCCATTTCACCAGTGATAATCTTCCCCAAAACACTCTATTCAATCATGGGAAATGGAGCTGCTCCCTCACAAAAAATCACCATATTTACGGCAGCACCGCCTATTGGGACTATTCCCCAACCCCAGTACCCGAAGAACCTTCCACAAGCCAACTCAAAGAACACCTTTCACAATGGCTAAAAAGCCCATATAAAATCACCAAAATCACCGCAGGCATCCGGCCCATCATGCATAATCGAAAACCCGCCATCAAAACCCATCCCACCCATCCTCATGTTCACATGATTAATGGCCTAGGCGGACATGGATGCTATTTAGCCCCACATATTATTACGCAAGCGATTCACCAGTTTGGATATTCCATAACTCAGAATAAAGGCCGCGCTTAGCCAATAAGTCGTCATGCGTTCCTCGCTCAGAAATGTGACCATGATCCAAAACCACAATTTCATCCGCATGCCGAATCGTCGATAGTCGATGAGCAATGATAATCGCCGTTTTGCCTCGGGTAATACGATTCAAATTTTG
>CAZZBY010000077.1:0-2489 GCA_964652635.1 uncultured Candidatus Marinamargulisbacteria bacterium
CCGTACGGACCCAGCTTTGCTTTATCGAAATGTTGGTTAAAGTTGGTAGAGGTTCGTTGTTGATGGGGCTGGTTTTGAGGTTTTCTCTAATTCGGTCAAAAACGATGATGGTATCGTGGATGGAATAGCCCAGGATGGTCAAGATCGCTGCTACGACTGCAGCATCGATTTCGATGTTTACAATACTGGCTCCTGCAACTGTAATGAGGGCATCGTGAATTAAGGCTGTGAGTGCAGCAATCCCGAATGAATATTGAAATCTCCATGAGATATAGAGCATTAATCCAATACTTACGATGATTAGAATGAGGGTGGATTTGCTGCGAAGTTCGTTTCCAAAACTAGGGCCGATGTAATCAACTTCAAGTACTTCTACTTTTTTAAAATCTTTTTGAAGTTGGTCTTGTATGAGCGTAATTCCGTTGCTTTGAAGATGAGTGGTTTTGATGATGATTTCTTTATCTTGGGTGACTTGGATGCTTAAGTGGTTGAGGCCAATTTTCTCCAAACTTTCCCGAACATTTTGGATGAGATCATTGGTTGAAATGGACTCGTCTTGGTTAATCTTAACCATGATGGTGCTACCGCCAACAAAGTCAATTCCATAGTTTAGTAGGGGTTGGCGGTTAAACACATGGGTGATGCCTAAGCCAAAGCCGATGAGGATGAGGATTGCTGAAATTGAAAACCATAATTTGTATTTTTCGACAATTTTAATTACTTTCATTTTTTCACCCTAAATATTGTAGTTGAGCCTAATGTATCTAGTAAAAGTCGCGTGAGGAATATGGCGGAGAACATACTGGCGATAACGCCTAAACTGAGGGTGACGGCAAATCCTTTGATGGTACCTGTTCCTAGAAAGAAGAGGACGGCAGATGTGATTAATGTGGCAATGTTAGAGTCTAAGATCGCTGTAAATGCTTTTTTAAATCCAATTTGAATCGCTTTCTTTTCAGTATCTCCTTTTTGAATTTCCTCCTTGATGCGCTCAAAAATAAGGATGTTGGCGTCGACGGCCATTCCGATCGTGAGGATGAATCCTGCAATCCCTGGTAGGGTGAGTGTTGCGCCACATAATTTTAGCGAGGCGAAGCAGATAAAGACATAAGCAAATAGGGCTCCTGACGCGATTAATCCGGGAATTCGGTACATGGTGATCATAAATAAGATGACGAGGGTAATGCCAATGATTCCGGCTACTTTACTTTTTGTAATGGAGTCTTTTCCTAGGGTTGGGCCAATTACTTTGTTGGAAATCATTTCTACTGGGATTGGAAGTGAACCTGCTTTAAGCTGGATGGTGAGGGTCTTCATTTCTTCGATTGAGAAATGACCTGAAATCTGAGCTTGTCCGCCAGGGATGGCTTCGCTGATATTGGGTGCGGATATGATGCGATGATCTAGGACGATGGCTAATGGCTTTCCGATATTTCGTTTGGTGACTTCGTAAAATTTATCGGCACCTTCTTGGTTAAATTGAATGTTGACGATAGGTTCTGCATATTGGTTGGTTCCGGGAGTTGCGTTTTTGAGATCACGGCCGGTGAGGACGACCTTTTTAAGGATAATGGGTCTTTCGGAAGTTACTTTGCCTGTCACAGGATCTTTGGTGATGAGGCTTTGAAGTTCACCGGTATCACCAATAAGGAGTTTGACTTTATCGGGACTTAGGGTTTCCATGTTTTGAGGTGCCCATTCTGCTTCGATAAATTCGAGGAGGGCGGTATCTCCAATGACTTTTAGGGCTTGTTCTGGATTTTTAATTCCAGGCAGTTGAATTACAATTTGATGGCTGCCTTTACGTTGAATGAGGGGTTCGGTGACCCCGAGGCTATCGATGCGGTGCCGGATCACTTCTAATACTCCCATGACGGCATCATTGTCGGCTTTGATGGTGGGTGTTTCTTTAGCTTCGAGGATGATTTGGGTTCCACCTTGTAAATCGAGCCCTAAGTTGATTGGTATCGATGGTAGCAATGAAATGATGATGGCACCAATGATGACAATCGTTGAAATGAGAGCTTTTAGTTGAAGTTGCGTTTTCATCAGATAATCCTTATTTTTTTACTTAAGATGTCGTCTTCATATGGGGAAAAAACAAGACATCCCGAATGGTTTCATTGTTGGTGAGGAGCATAATAATGCGGTCAATTCCTAGTCCAAGTCCACCGGTGGGTGGCATCCCATATTTGAGAGCGTTGATAAAGTCTTCGTCCATGGGGTGGGCTTCGTCGTCGCCGGCTTCTTTGGCTTTTTGTTGATCTTGAAACCGTTTAAGTTGATCAATGGGGTCGTTGAGTTCTGAGAAAGAATTGGCAACTTCCATCGTGTTAATAATTAATTCAAATCGCTCGACTAGGTTTGAGTTGTTGCGATGTCGTTTGGCGAGAGGCGATGTTTCCCATGGGTAGTCTGTGATGAAGACGGGGTTTTGAAGGTGAGGTTCAACTGCTTTGCCATAAATATAGTTGAGTAATTGACCTTTC
>CAZZBY010000077.1:2499-5327 GCA_964652635.1 uncultured Candidatus Marinamargulisbacteria bacterium
TATTGGAAATGTCTAACCCTAGTTTGTGTGCAACTTCTCTTAATGACTCGAGAGAAGAGTCCATGTCGACGCCGGCATGGGTTTTAAGTGCGTTGCTGAGGGTCATCCGTTTAAAGGGAGGAGTGAAATCGATTTTAGTTCCTTGATACTCTAATTCGTAGCTTCCATGAAAGGTTTTAACGAGATGCGATAGGAGATTTTCGGTGAGTGCCATCATGTCATTATAGTCGGCAAATGCTTGGTAGAGTTCGAGTAGCGTGTACTCAGGGTTATGTTTAAAGGATGTTCCTTCGTTTCGAAAGACGCGGCCAATTTCATATATTTTTTCAAATCCGCCGACGATCAATCTTTTAAGCGGAAGTTCTAGGGAAATTCTTAAAAATAATTCTTGACCCAAGTCATTATGGAAGGTTTTAAAGGGTTTAGCGGCGGCACCCCCATAAGTGTTGCTGAGTACGGGAGTTTCGACTTCTACGAATTGCTGATTGTGGAGATAGTTTCGGATTTCTCGGATAATTTTGGACCTTGTTTCAAATGTTTTTTTGACTTCTGGGTTGGCAATGAGGTCGATATAGCGATAGCGATATCTTAGTTCCTTGTCTTGAAGGCCATGGTATTTTTCTGGAAGGGGTTTGAGAGACTTAGTGAGTAACTGGGCTGAGCTTATTTTAAGGGAAAGCTCACCACGTTGGGTTTTAAACAGAATTCCTTTGACCCCCACAATGTCACCTATGTCAATATTCATCAGAGTTTCAAATGAGTCGGGATCAGCGGTGGTATTATTGAGATAATATTGGATGATTCCGGTTGTATCGATGATATTACCGAAGCTGGCTTTTCCATGGCCTCGTCTGGCGATGACACGGCCTGCGATACAGTATTCTACTGGGGTCGTTTGGGTTTCAAGATTGGTCGCTTCTGCATCGGCTAAGACCTCTGCGATAGAGTGGGTTTTATTGTAATGATATGGAAAGGGATGAGGGGTGGTTTCTCTTAAACGATTGAGCTTTTCGAGCCGTAATTCTTCTTCACTGAGATGGTGAGCTTCGGACATCGGGATACTTTAATTTGATTCGCCCAGCACTGCAAGTGCGGCATCTTCAGTTTGAACAACTCTGATTTTACTGGACATTTTAGTGATATCGAGGACACGTTTGACGTCTTTGCTGGGTTTGAGAATGACTAATTGACCGTTGTTGTGAATGGCTTTTTTATGACCTTCGAAAATGGCCCAAAGTCCTGATGAATCGATATAGTTAATGTAGCGCATATCAAGAATGATTTTTCCTTTGCCACGGTTGATGATTTGGTTAATTGCTTTTACGAATTGGGCCTGGCTTTCAATGTCAAGTTCGAAGTATCCAGAAATGGCTTGTGTTTTTTCGTTGAATTCTGTTCCAATTTCAATCTTGACGATTTCTTTTGTTAAATTTGTTGTATGAGTCTTCATTGTTTAACCCCTGCCTCAATAAAAGTGTGATTATTATACATGATAGTTTACTCCTCAACGACCCCTAATTACTTTATTTTTTTTATGAGTATTAATTCATTTCCGACATTTGGCAGCTGCTTTCTGATGACTTTATCCATTAGCGTGTTGATTAAAAATACACCGAGACCGGACCCCTCTAGATCTTTTAAATCCTGGCGTTTATTTTTAATGGTTTTTTGATGAACAGAATGTCCAAAATCAACTAAGCTGATTTCGATTCGATCGATATATACTTTGGTATTTAAGATGATTTTTCCTGTGGTTTCACCAAAGTAAACATGTTCGATGATATTGGATTGGGCTTCATCAACTGCGAGTTTAATGTCAAAGCAGGTGCTTTTTTTGATTTTATTTTTTTTGCAGATATCGTCGATATGGGTTCTTATTTTTTTGACATCTTCTTTGGTGCTTGTGACTTCGATTTCGGATTGATGCAAAATTGTGGATTTAGTGACCTTTTTTTGAGAGGTTTTACTATGTTTGACACACACTAATGTCATGTCATCTTCCATTTGGGTGACATGAGAGAACTCTTTGACGGTTTCAATGATTTTTTGGATGATCTGATCTGGTTTTAATAGGCGGGTCTTTTTTAACTGTTCTTTGAGTCGTTTTAAGCCAAAAATTGTGCCACGTTTATTTTTGGATTCGATAATTCCGTCTGTAAACAGAAAAAGGGTGTCGTTGGGTTGGAGTTTTACCTTTTTTTCTTCGAAGATGGTTTCTTCCATTCCTCCGAGAGGGAAGCCTTTTGTGTCGAGGAGTGTGCATTGTGTTTTACTGACAAGTAGGGCTGGTTCATGTCCGGCATTAGTGTAGGTGAAGACATTGGTTTCGGTGTTGAGTATGCCATAGAATGTTGGGATAAATTTGGTAATTACGGGGTCTTTGGATAGGAGTTGGTTGAGGAAGGACATGGCTTTTTTTGGAGATTCAAATCTAAAAATATGAGAGTAAAGTGTGCTTTTGAGTGCGGCCATAAATAAGCCTGCTGGGATGCCCTTTCCGACAATATCTGCGATTAAAATACCAACTGTGTTAGGGGATATTTCGAAGAAATCGAAATAATCACCTCCAATTTCTCGGGCGGGCTTGGAGATGGCGCTGAATTGAAAATGATGATGTTTTGGTGTTTCTGAAGGGAGTAGGCCGAGCTGGATTTTGTGGGCGACGACTAATTCTTGCTCTAGATTTTCTTTTTTTAGTTTTTCTTGATACAGCAATGCGTTTTGGATGGATGTTCCCATTAATGAAGTAATCTATATGAGGGTGTTTAGATCATCGTCGCTGAGTTCCTTATTTTAGTTACCGATTTTTTTGACATGGTTTAGGCTTC
>CAZZBY010000078.1:0-5304 GCA_964652635.1 uncultured Candidatus Marinamargulisbacteria bacterium
CGGCGTCAATATTGCCGGTCCCGCCATCTAATTGATGCTGTAAAATCATGGCCTGACCAAATGCGATATTGACCATTTCCTTATCTAATTTAAACTTTTCTGCGCTTCCGCCAATTAATTTGGATACTGTTTTCGCATCAAATTTAATACTGGATAGCTGACTTAACTTTCCGCCATCGGCCATTTGAAATATACCGGCCAATTCTTTGGATAAAAACCGGAGTGTTTGGGTGAGTTGAGTTGTCCCCTCTTTTTGGGTGCCAATGGATTCACCGTAGGTGCCGATACGAGCAACAACCCCATCTAAATGACCTGAAATCCCCGTGGGCTGGGTATGTCCTACCGAAAATCCTTGGATGAGGTGAGCTGTTTCTAAGTCTCCTTTTGCGAGGTTTGCAATGGTGCTGGATATCCATTTGGTATCGCCTTTGGTGGCCTCCATCATGACGCTTAATTTTATTAAAAATTCTTTACTTGGGGGGTCCCCAATCGACAATACGCCTTGATGATAGAGGCTTGCTAAGTGAGCTTTATCATCGCCGGATAAGTGGTCAAATAAGGTAATATGACTACTTAAATCTTTTAAAATATCGATGCGCTCGGAGGCTTTTCCGAGAGTCGCTTCAAATTGGTCGAGTCGCTTGGCGATTTCAAGATGATCTTCAAGATTAACTTCTTGTTTGAGTGTTTTGATGGCGTCAAGATGCGTGGTAATGGTGTCGCTTTTTGAGGAGGTGTCGATAAATTGGGTAAAGGCTTTCGAGCTTTCTGCACTCACTGATTTGAGTGTGGACCGGATGGCGTTGACCAGTTGGCTTAAGCCATGAATAATGTCATCTTTAATCGTACCTAGGCCTTCTTCCTTAAGGCTGTCTGCACTCAGGCTGGCGGTTCCACGATTGGCAGCAAGCTTGCCGAGTGTGTGAGTTTTCTGACTTCCTAGTGCTTGAATATTCATGATGTGGCATCCTTGAATAATAGTTTGGCTTTATTGTCTTTGAGCATCTTCATACCCATGTCCATTTTGTTTAAAAATTGAGTGATAAAACTTCGGTCGACGGATTTGCCATTCATCATCATTTGGTGAGTTTTAAAGTCATAATAATAGGCCATTTTTTGAAATGTTTTATGTTCGTTTAGGGATAATTTTTCCTGATCTAGACCCATGATGAAATATCCGTCTGCACCATTGCCGATGCCCTGGTTGGTAATGGTGACAGACTGTTTTCTGGGTGGTAGTTTTTTGAGGATGCCGTCGACGATTTCTTTGAGGTTACTTTCACTGGTAATAATGCCCCCATTTGCGTCTGGAAAATGGGCTTTTCTTCCTGCCTCTCGGCACCGAATTAATGCTCCCAGATTGATTTCAATTGCGTTCATCATGATTTTTCTGGCTATAGATACAGCACAATCCCTCCGGCAATCAGGGCGATGATACTGATGATTTTGACAATCATGTAAAGTGACGGGGCGATCGTATCCTTGAGGACGTCGCCGATTCCATCAACAAATACGCTAGAGAGATGTGATGATGAAGTACCGTAATTGGGATCTTCAATTTCGATGACTTTTTTGGACATTTGCCAAATTCCACCTGCGTAGTTTGCGACTAAACTGATGATCATCCCTGTGGTAATCATACCCAATATCATACCGAGTACACCGTCTAATTCGATGGTAATCAGGGCAATGATAGGGATGCACAGGGTTCCAATGAGGATGAACCTGACCCAAGTAATCGTTTTTTGAGTTACGCTTTCGATGATGAGGTGGTAGTCTGGCAAGGTTTCTCCGTTCCAAATGCCAGGTTTGGTGGCCATTTGATACCTGATATCGGCCGTCATTTGTTCAACTCCAGATTGTATGGCCATTATGAGAGCCCCACAGACAACGACAATAACTAATGATCCGATGATGACGCCTAATATCACATCAGGATGAAGGATGGATAAATCTAAAATATGGATGAGTTTTTGAATAGTGAGATCTTTGAGTGGGAGGGGGAGCGTATCGACATTGAGGGTATGGCTTTCGTTAATGCGTTTGATTTCAATGATGCCATTATGGGCAAAGTGCATGCTAATGGCAACGAGCATTCGTTTTATATAAAACAGCATCAGCATCAAGCAGGATGTCATCCCTCCCACGATGGCGAAAGCACGAACGAGGGAAAGGTTTTCGGTACCGTCGATATCCAAGGCTTTGGCACGTTGTTTGACTTCATCATCGGCCATGACCATTTCGGAAATTCCGTGGATATTGTCGGCAATAGCCCCTTGGACACCAAGTGAAATCAGTAGTGGAATTGGCGATAACATGGCAATTAATGATAGAGATAGCGCATGAAATCCTTCTAATAAATTTTGAAATCCACCAGAAATCCCAAATGTAAGTGATATTAATCCTGCCACCCCAATCATGGGAATCATGGATGCGGCAATGGCATAGAGTAAGCCTCTTAAAAATCCCGAAACGGCCCCCGCGCTAAATGCATTCACCACTTTTCTAACCCATACCGAGTTTTTAGACACTGCCCATTGATTGTTGAATGTAATTGCAATCCCCATAATGCTTCCAATAATGACTAATATCGTGACATTTTTATAGATATGCCCTGTGTATTCTAGCCCACATACGCAGAGACTTAATGCCGCATAGGTGATCATCAGCATTTGACTAACGCTTAAATTGGCTTTCAGTTGTCTCTGAATGATGATGCCCCCACAGGATATAACGCTGCCAATAAGTAAGATCAAGACAGGTTGGGTCATCATTCGGTCAATCATCTGAGTTGACATCATGTGAAATTCGTCGATGGTAATGATGCTCATGACAACGCAGGTGACGGTGCAAAATAAAATGCATTCATAGATTAATAAGCCCATGGCCACGCTTTTACTGAGTAGGTCCCCTACCATGTCAGGTATTGAGCCTGGATTTCGCAGATCGTCTTCCATTAAGTCGTATTCGGTTCTGCCTACGGAGTCGGCGGCTAAGTCGGTGATTTTGGCGTAGATGCTGGTAGCAATCCGAATAAATACCACAAAAATGGTTGTTCCTAAGGTGAGCGCTAATGCCGTCATAATCATTTCGACCTCTAATCCTGATGTCACCCCTCCCCCACCTTTGACATGGGTATCGATAAGCATCATGAGGACTTTAATGAGAATGGCTACTATGATGAGGAGCGCCCCCATGACAAAGCCCCCGACAGTGAGACTAATATTACTCATTTCTCGTTTGGTATTATCTTGATTTTGATTAATTGCGGCATAGACTTTTCGAAGTCCCCGCTCGGAAATTTTGGTCATCAATTTCATATTGAGTAACGCAAGTCCGACACCAGAAATGACGATGATGGGAAGACCAATGGTGAAATGTTCGCCTAACGATAGTTTAATCGACGCCACAATGAGCATCACGATGACTAAAAATGTCATGGCGTTTTTGAGGAGTGTTTTTCCAATTTGAGAGACCCCTTGATTAATAAAATCTACTAAGGTTTCGGCAGGATTGGCATCGTCTTTGAGGGTATGACGATCTTGACTCTGCCAAATTCCGACTCCAAGGCCAATTATTCCGATGACTAAACTACTCAGTATTCGCATATTTTCTCCTTAACAATGAAGTTCTGGCCGATTTTCTGGAACTCAATCTGAGAATTCCCTTTCCTCGTTCAACTTAAACACTTGAGTTGCCGATTAAGACATGACTGGGACAGTTCTGCGGCGTTTAGGGTGTAACCAGAATTATCTTGATGAATTTGTGGTTAATCTGGCGTTGACTACTGGATCTACTCACACTTTGTCTATACTAATTTCGCAATTACGTCTAGCACTTCGTTTTAATGACTCGCTGAAGTAGTCATCTGGCAAGATATTTTTTTTATTGTTATAAATTTGGTAGTATGGTGTTTTGTAAATGATTTCTCAATTTCTTCCTAAAAATTTGACGGTTCGGGTCCTCGTTGCTTTGGCTTTAGGCATTGGGTTTGGCTTTTTATTTCCTGAACTTGGGAGTCAACTTAAGTTTTTGGCTGATTTTTTTATTCGTCTCATTAAGATGGTGATTGCCCCGATTATTTTTTTAACCATTGCATTGGGGATCGGAAGTATGGAAGATATGGCTCAACTTGGTCGGATTGGGGGGAAGGCATTTTTATATTTTGAAATTGTGAGCACCTTGTCATTACTATTAGGACTTGCTGTTGTGCACTATGTTCAACCGGGAGCTGGATTTGATTTGTCTCATGTTCATGCAACTGATATTTCGACCTATACTCATGCCAAAACCACGCATACATTGCTCGAGTTTGTCGGTAATATGATTCCAGATAATATCGTCGCTGCATTTGCTCATGGGGAAATGCTTCCTATTCTCTTGATTGCTGTCGTATTTGGATTAGCCATTGCTAAACTTGGAGAGCCTGTTCGCCCTCTGATTCCAATTTTGGAATATTTTAGTCGAGTTTTTTTTGGTATTGTCCAGATTATTATGTGCTTTTCTCCTCTGGCCGTATTTGGGGCAATGGCCTATACGATTGGGCATTTTGGCGTCACTGCGTTGCTTCCTCTTGCCAAACTGGTTGCCTGTGGGTATTTGACGATGGCCTTATTTGTGGTTATTGTGTTGGGAGGTCTTGGACTTTACTTTGACTTTAATATTTTTAAGTTGTTGAAATATATCAAAGAGGAAATATTTTTGGTCCTGGGGACGGCCTCTTCGGAAACAGCTTTGCCAGCACTAATGGATAAACTTGAGCGTTCGGGCTGTTCTAAATCTGTGGTAGGGCTGGTGCTCCCAACAGGTTACTCTTTTAATTTGGATGGAACTTCGATTTATCTCGCGATGTCGGTGTTATTTATTGCACAAGCCTATCATGTCCCACTGACTTTGTTTCAGTTGGCCTATATTTTAGGGATTATGATGTTGACGTCTAAGGGTGCAGCGGCGGTACCAGGTTCAGGATTTGTTACACTGGCAGCAACGTTGTCATCAATGCCTGGACAATTGATTCCCGTTGCTGGGATTGCCCTTTTATTGGGCGTAGACCGATTTATGTCCGAAGCTAGATCTGTTACCAATTTAATTGGAAATACTGTTGCAACAGTCATTATTGCAAAAACAGAAAAGGCGTTTTTAAATCGCGGCTATTTTTAAACCTCTTGTTAGAATCATGCCCTGTAAACAGTCTCAAAATAGACTTATTCAAGATCAGCTCACTTTGAGGCAAATTAAGGAAATCACACTTAAGACCTCTGCAAAACCTACCAAAACTGAGAAAGATTTGAGAAGATGAGCCAT
>CAZZBY010000079.1:0-5270 GCA_964652635.1 uncultured Candidatus Marinamargulisbacteria bacterium
ATTTGCCTGGAATGGCGTCTTCTAAAACTTATTTACCAGTGCTAGGAGTGCCTGTGCAGTCTCAAACTTTGGATGGACTAGATTCGTTGTTATCGATTGTTCAGATGCCCGCGGGTATCCCTGTTGGAACTTTGGCCATTGGTAAAGCAGGAGCGGTTAATGCAGCCTTGCTTGCGGCGTCTATTTTGGCACTTCACCACCCCGATATTCGGCAAGCTGTGATTACATTTAGAGCGGCCCAAACTCAGCGTGTCTTGGATCACCCCGATCCTAGTATCCCTTTAAAATGAGAGTTGGCATCGTTGGAGGTGGCCAGCTTGCTCAAATGATGGCAACTGCGGGCCGGCCTTTGGGGTTATCTTTTACATTTTTAGACCCTAATCCAGATGCTTGTGCATTTTCGTTTGGGATGCCGATTGTGGGCCGATATGATGACCGTGATATGCTGCTATTGCTTGCTTCTCAGTCTGATGTCGTCACCTTTGAATTTGAAAATGTCCCAGCGGATAGCATTACCTACCTTCAGTCTCTTGTTCCGGTATACCCTTCTCCAGAAGTGCTTCGAATGACTCAAGACCGCTTACTTGAAAAACAAATATTTCATACCTTAGATATCGAAACTGTGCGATTTTTGGCCGTTAATTCTCTTGATGATTTGATATTGGCCATCTCTCAGCTTGGGCTTCCTCTTGTTCTTAAAACCCGTGGACAAGGCTATGATGGAAAGGGACAATCTATCATTCGTGAGTCTCAGGAAGCCTCTACAGCTTTTTCCTCCTTTAATGGGGTGCCCTTAATTGCTGAAGCTATGGCCCCCTATAGTCGCGAAATTTCCGTATTGGGGGTTCGGTCTCATCGTGGGGCTACCCGGTTTTATGATCTCTCCGTCAATGTCCATCGGGATGGCATTTTACATTCGGCGATGGCTAGCCCAGATGACCCTGTGACCCTTCATGCCCAATCCTACTTATCTCGGTTAATGACCTATTTTGACTATGTTGGCGTGATGACATTAGAATTGTTTGAATGTCCCGATGGTCTTGTGGCCAATGAATATGCGCCTCGGGTTCATAATTCAGGTCATTGGACCATTGAAGGGACGATGTGTAACCAATTTGAAAATCATCTTCGTGCTATTTGTGGACTTGCCCTTGGGGATTCGACGACAATTGGATTTCCGGCCATTGTCAATTGTATTGGACAGATGCCGGATCTTGCCCTATTGTCCAATTATCCACATTTAAAGTTACATTCCTATCATAAGGAGAGTCGCCCTGGTCGAAAAGTAGGGCACATTTTTATTGAGGCCGAGTCTCTTTCACTTCGAGATAGAGGACTTCGACATGCACTCACTATTAGCGGGGTTTCGGCGTGATTTCGGTATCTCGTCCAACCGTTGTCTTAAACCGTCGCCGTATTTCAGACAATATTTTTAGAATTTTGTCTAAGGCTACTGCCTCAGGGGCTCGATTTAGACCTCATTTTAAAACCCATCATTCGGCAGCGGTTGGAGAGTTATTTCGAAATCTTGGAATTGGTCACATTACGGTCTCTTCTGTGGAAATGGCGATGTATTTTGCAGAGTATGGATGGACGGATATTTGTATTGCCTTTCCATTGAATATCCTAGAGTGGGATGTTATTTCGACTTTATCTCAGCGGGTGACATTACATGTGATTGTGGATCATCCGGAAGTCGCTGAGTTTATTGTGGCCCATGCCATGTCGCCAATTCACGTTTGGATTGATAGCGATACTGGGTATGGACGTACTGGTATTCCATGGCAAAATCTGGATGACTTTGTATCGATGGCTTCACTTTTGTCGAAGTCTTCATATGTGATTTTAGAAGGGATTTTAACTCATGCCGGCGAAAGTTATGTCTGCCGAACAGAGGCCGATATCATGACCGTTTTTAGCTATACCCTTGACCGTATGGTGTATATTCAGCGTCACTTATGTCGTCTTGGGTTTGCTCATGCTATATCTCTTGGAGATACGCCCACGATATCTCAATGTCATTCTCTGCTAGGGATTGATGAGATCCGTCCCGGTAATCTGGCCTTGTATGACTTGATGCAGTGGGAAATTGGGTCCTGTTCTAGCCATGATATTGCCATTGCCGTTGCCTGCCCCATTGTCTCAAAATACCCCCATCGCCAGGAGATTTTGGTTCATGGTGGCGGAATCCACTTCTCTAAAGATCGCCTAGTTCTCAATGATCAATCCATCTACGGTCGTGTCATTCACCCAGAGACTTGGGAGTTTCAAACCCCGGCTATCGACATCGTGCGCCTATGTCAGGAGCATGGCGTCCTTCGAGTATCTTCCAAGCAGTTCGAGCAAATGGCGATTGGAGATACCTTGTACATTGTGCCTGTTCACTCTTGCATGGTCATGGACTTGTTTTTTAAAAGTCCTTTTCTATCATTGGTGTGATGGCTTGTAAAATTGACTGATGAGTCCTTCAAACCAGCTTCCGCAAGATTGATCAAAAGTACTTTTTATGGTGCCAATCTCTGTTAAGTTGAATTGTTTTAAGTTTATTAAAACAGTTAAGCAGACATCAGCAAACAGAGTTTCGACATATCCATACCTGACAAATTTTTCCTCTGGTATTTCAGCTTGATGATCGTTGTCATTATCATTTCCTGTAGTCCAGTTGCCTAATTTACCTTCCCTTTCCATTTGATCATACCACCGTTTAAATTGAGGATCCGTGTCACGCCATTCTGGGTTTTTGACTAATGATTTTGTGAGGGCAAATAAGACACGAAAAACAAAAAATTCTTCGATATCCCATTTCGCATTCTCAACATGATCGTGCTTGTAAAAAACCCCTCTATCACGTAGGTCTTCGGGAAGCACTTCCATAAAATCTCTCTCATAAGGAAGTATATTCATTCCTCCTGCATCTCGGTATGCCAGCTTATCTCCGATCATCACCAGATTTTGCCCATGGATTTCAAGAGCAATATTACCTTCAATCAGTAATTTAAAAAATGTTTCTGCAATCGGCTCTAATATCCGTCTTATCAAATAATTTGTCACTGTCAGACCAGATTTTGCGACACGTTCTCTGAGTAAATCATGATTTTGAACACCAAATAGTGCTAATAGTGGAAATACAGAGTACCCTTTCTGTTCTGCCTCAAAAATAATGCTACCGGATCGCCGAATCATGGCGGCATCAAGTAGGCCTTGTTTACCTTTAGGTATCACTGCGACATCATCTTCGACAAAGTCCATAGGTACCTCTATTGTTTTTAAACGCGCCTTAAGTATCTTCCAATTGGCTATACTTAACTTGGCCTCTCTGACAGTGACCATTCGAGTTTTTTCCACCTGACCCGGATGCCCAGGCGTAGATACTTTGACCATGGTTGGGGGTATTTTTCCATCTCCCTTTATGACCAAAGTTCGATAAGAACTTGTCGCAAAAACGGGTACCTTCTCTTTTTCCATCTTGTCGAACCCTGGTATTTCTTGTTCATAAAAATTATATGTCATGGGATGAATCACAAAATTAATACACTGTCGTCCCTGTTGATCTGTGATTACCCATTTTTTTGACTCTTTTTCTGGAAATACCGACACAGCCTCTTTGGGGATTTTGACACTAAGACACGTAAATTCACCATTTATGGGATGATAGGGATCTGTTACCTGCCATTCGGGTGGAGGAGCGCCCCATCCCCCTATAGGGTATCCCCAACACTTTACTCTCACACGTTTCCCATAGAGACCATTTTGGCCTCTCTTTTCTCCTTCAAGAAATGAGCAAAATGGTAGGGATAGTATTTTTTTACGGAATTTTGACATAAAGGTTATCCGTCCTTGAGGATAACAGGCAGTGCATCATTGATGGCCTCAGCAAGATTTGCGGCTGCCTCTAGTATTTTCGTAAAATCCTTTGTTCGGATGGCATCCCTGAGAGCCGTTACTTCCGTTGTCGGCAACCAATGCTCCATACTAGTGAGAAGAGTATTGAGTATCGTAGTGGCCTTCTGAATATTACTACTCCTGATGGCCTCGATAATCTGATCAATCGCAGTCGGTGCGGCGTCATTAGCTGGCATTTGATGCTTGCCAGCTTCCTTTTTGGTATTAACATCGTTTCTAGCCTTCTCCGCTTTCCTGAGTGCGGCAGCCTTGGCCCTCTCGACCCCTTCGTCAAGACTACTTTTCTCCCCCCCTCCTGTCTCTATTTCATATAATTTTGTAATCATCCACGTCATGCTTTGCCATACCGCTTTAGCATTTCCCGCAATTGTTGGCCTTGGCTCTTTATAGGCTAGTAATGGCCCTTTCCACTTCTGATGTTCTATACATAATTTCAACCTCAGTAATTGTCTTACTATTTCTTTACAATAATCTAATTCTTCCTGATATGTCTGTACTTTTGGTTCTAGCATTCTGACGATCTCTGCTAATGTTTCAATACAAGTGATAGATTTTCCAAGCGTTGGAGGTACAGTTCCACGATTCCCTTTACGCTCCGTTTCTACGGCATACCCACTTACTTCTAGGCCAAGCAAATAAGGTGGAGGAACTTCTTTAAGCTCATTTGCAACACGTCTGATTATCTCTGACTCTTCTGTATCCATTGTCAGTAAAATACCATCTGCTTCTTTTTTTTCCTTGGGCGTTGCTGCCATTTCACCACTATACTGACCTGATTTATGCTTGATACAATAGGCCGTCACTAACCGTATCAGGCGACTTGTTATTGCTAACTTTTGTGAAATTAATGTGTACTTCGTCTCTCTAAACGCATCTTCCATCTCTTTGAACGACTGAAATTTTCTATTTTTGTATTGTGTTATTTGAGATGTTTCTTCTGATGTTTGGGGTGTTTCTCTCGCTTTTTCTGATTCTGTAATGAGAGAGTCTAACTCTACTAACCTCCTTATTCTTATTTCTTCTTCTATTTTTAATTGCTCTTGTGGAGACATCTCTGAAAACTCTTTAATTTCAATACCCCTGAAATTAGCTAAGCAGCAACATTTTTCATAATATTTTCTTAGCTCATATAGATTACGTACAGAGATATTAAATCTGGCTTTACTAGCCAGATTCTGAGGTCCTGTGTAGGGTGTGTGTAAATTTCCTCGTAAATGATGATAAAATTCCACAGGTACAGACTCTTTAATCGGTCCTTTTGGCTGTCCATCAGCGGATTTTACTCCGTATCTTTCAAACAAGATGGTAAGATTTATGGCTAAATTTGCCGATTTCGTGGATATCTCTATTGTAGAAGGGAAGTAAAC
>CAZZBY010000080.1:0-5244 GCA_964652635.1 uncultured Candidatus Marinamargulisbacteria bacterium
TCGTCTGTTTGTACTTTATTTTGTATCAAGCCCCCGATTTAGCCCTCACCCAACTCGTCATCGAAGCATTAAGCCTAGTCCTCATAGTGATGCTTCTGATCAGGCTTCCAAAAAAAGAAAGCAACTCCAAAAAAGAAAGCATTTTCAGAGTTACAACCAATATCTTAATTGCATCAATGACTGGTATCATTACCACTGGCGTCATCATTGTGATGACCAGTCATCAAGTGTTACAATCCATCTCTGGATACTTTATCGACTCTGCCATTCCACTCGCTGGAGGCCACAACGTTGTCAACACCATCTTGGTCGACTTTAGAGGGTTTGACACCATGGGCGAAATTTCAGTCCTCGTCATTGCCACCATCAGCGTGGTCGGAGTGTTATGGAAGGGAAGGTTAGACTAATGAAAATCAAATCATTGATCATGACGTCCATCACCAAATACATCGTCATCCTCGTCAATATCCTAGCGGTGATGCTATTTGTGAAGGGTCATAATGAACCCGGTGGCGGATTTATTGCCGGATGCATCACTGCAATGTCGCTCGTAATGTTGACCATGATCTACGGGGTCAATCACACCAAAGACCTGATTAAATTCAATCCGTTAACCATGGCATTGTTAGGAGTCCTACTCACTTATCTCACAGGACTCATCCCAGTTTTATTCAATCAGCCATTTATGATGCATCATCTATGGACAACTACCCTCCCCATCATCGGAAAAGTCGACATTGGGACCCCCATCATCTTCGACTTTGGCATCTATCTCGTTGTAGTAGGCGCAGTATCTAAAATCATCATGATGCTGGAGGACACCACCTCATGCAGATGATCACAGCACTCCTCGTCGGACTCCTGTTTGGATGCGCCATCTACCTCATCCTTCAACAAAGTTGGATTAAAATCATTTTCGGAGTAGGGCTACTCACCCATGCCGTCAATTTATTCATCCTAAGTATGTCCAAAAATCCAATAGGGAAAGCAGCCCCCATCATCGACCAAGGTCAAAAAATAGCCGTTGTGGATCCATTGCCGCAGGCTCTCATTCTCACCGCAATTGTGATTGGGTTTGGTGTCAGTGCCTACATAATGACCTTGGTCTACCGGATGATTAAAATAAGCGAGAAAAATCAAATCAGAGATTCAAAATGATCAGCATTTTACCGATTTTAACCGTCATTTTGCCACTCATTTCAGCCGTAATCATTTTGCTATGTTCAGAAGTCAAACTTCGAAGACTCATGGCCAGTACAGCCTCCCTCATTCAAGTGGCGTATACGGTGATGATGATGATCGGTGTGCAAATTCATCACATTCTCATCACCCCAATGGGGGGATGGGCTGCCCCATTCGGTATCATGCTCACTGTCGACTCCTTAAGTGCCATCATGGCATTACTCACAAGCATCATTGGGGTGGCCATCATCCACATCAGTATCACCGAAAAAACCGAAAAGCAGGAACACCTCCTCAGAGTCCCACTCCTTTTTTTCATCTTAGCCGGCATCACACTTACATTCGTCACTGGGGATTTATTCAACTTATTCGTCGCCTTCGAAATCATGCTCTTGTCATCCTATGGTCTCTTAACCCTAGAACTCGACAAAGCCCAACTCCATCACGCCTTTCCCTATTTAATCATCAACATCATCGGGGGGGTACTTTTTTTATGTACAGCAGGTCTTGCCTATTCTCTATTTGGATCCCTCAATTTCGCAGACATCGCCATTACATCCACCCTTATCCAAAACGACCCCAGAATCGTCATGATTGCCGCAATGCTGATGCTGGTATTTGGACTAAAAGCAGGATTTTTCCCACTCCATTATTGGTTACCCAATAGCTACCCCAAACTTCCAGCCGCAGTCAGTGCATTATTTGCATCTTTACTCACCAAAGTCGGGATTTATGGCTTACTCCGAATTTTTGGCACCATGCTGCCACATCAACTGTGGGGCATCTATTCCATCGTGCTATTTCTGGCCATACCTACCATGATCATTGGGGCATTCGGGGCCTTACAGCGCAGCTCCATTCGAGAAATTTTAAGCTTTAACCTAATTAACCACATTGGAATTATAATGGTATCCATCGGGCTATTTACACAGGAAAGTCTCGCAGCAGTAGTGTATTACATCATTCATCATATTGTCGTGATCGCCAGTTTATTTTTACTCGCAGGCCTCATCGAAGACAAAGCCGGGTCTGGAGACATTCAAAAACTCGGTAATATCTGGCAAACCGCCCCCATCATCACGTTTTTATTTCTCATTCAATCCCTATCACTGGTTGGTTTCCCCCCCTTCAGCGGATTTTGGGGAAAATGGATGGTCATCAGTGAAACCATGGCTTTAGGGGCATCCATTTTTGTCCTCATCATCGTTCTGACCAGCATCATCACGTTATGGAGCTTGCTCAGAATCATCGTTACGGGACTATGGGCATCTGCACCCGATACAAACGACATCCTGCCAAACCATAAACTATCCAAAAACACGGCGATAATCACACTAAGTCTCGTCACACTATCCCTCATCATTGGATTCAACCCAAACTTGGTGATTAAAACTGCAAGACAAACCTCTCAGTCCTTACTCAATCCGTTAGAATACACTAACATCGTCATGGAATATCAATCGGAGCGTCACCAATGACCAAGTACGCAAGGAGGCTGATTGGAGTCATCGCCTATCTCTATCATTTCATCAAAGCCCTCCTCCTCGCTAATCTCACCATGCTCATCCACGTGTGGACAACGCCCAAGCACAAAATCGAGGCCAATATCATCGAAATCGACATCGTAGGCCTCACTAATATCGAAATTCTCATTCTCACTCACAGCATCACACTCACGCCTGGCACCATCACCATTGACATCCTCAAATCTGAAGGAAAACTCCTCGTCCACGCCTTCGACGGACAATCCAAGGAAGAAGTGGAACGCTCTATTCAAGACCAATTAACCCGACATATTCTAAGGATGACGAGGTGATATCATGAATTGGATTTTAAACGGATGTATCGTCGCTCTAGTCATCGCATTACTCCTCTCACTTTACCGAATGAGCGAAGGTCCAACCGCCATGGACCGCATCCTTTGCATCGATGCCGTCACCGTATGCACTGTCGGGATTTTAGCCTGCTTACTCATTCAATGGAAAAGCGGCTATTACAGTGATTTTATATTGGTCGTCTCCATCATTGGTTTTTTTAGCACGATTATGTTTGCGAACTATCTTGAAGTCCACTATCCTAATGACGAGGACAGCAGAAAATGACACTACACAATGCCATTACTGCATTAGTGATGATCCTAGGTACCACGCTCATCGTGACAGCTAGCATAGGACTTGTGAAGTTCCCAGACTTTTTTTGTCGCGCACATGCCCTAGGCAAAGCGATGACATTGGGAATATGTCTCATTTTGCTCGCCACATGGATGGCCATCGGTAATGATCAAGTTGGCTTTAAAATTGCAGTTGCAATGGTGTTTCAATTCATCACCATCCCGCTGTCCAGTCATATCTTAGGCAAAGTCGCATATCTAAAAAACATTCCACGGTGGAAGCACCGAGATGTCCTCAAATAAGGGTGAATGAATATGGTAGTAAAGTCACAACAAATCCAAAGCCCAACCGAACTTAATTTAGCCTATGCTCCATTACCCAATTCCAAAAAAATCTATGTATCTGGAACTCAGTATCCTCAAATCAAAGTCCCTTTTCGGCAAATTAGCCAAAGCGTCACCCATCTAAACAACGGAGATCAGGAATACAATCCCCCACTCAACATCTACGATACCTCCGGCCCTTACACTGACCCTAACATCCAACTCAACATTAAAGAAGGTCTCCCTCAAATCCGCCACCAATGGATTATCGATCGAGGCGACGTCGAAGAACTATCTACGCACTCTTCACACTATCAACACGAACGTCAAAACAACCCCCAACTCGACACGATCCGATTCCCAAAGATCAGACCTCCCCTCAAAGCAAAATCCGGTAACAATGTCAGCCAAATGCACTACGCCAAACAAGGTATCATCACCGCCGAAATGGAATACATCGCCATCCGAGAAAACATGACACCTGAATTCGTCAGAAACGAAGTTGCGATCGGCCGCGCCATCATCCCCGCCAATATCAATCACACCGAACTCGAACCCATGATTATTGGCCGAAATTTCCATGTCAAAATCAATGCCAATATCGGCAATTCCGCCATCAGCTCCAGTATCGCTGAAGAAGTCGAAAAAATGACCTGGTCTACCAAATGGGGCGGCGATACCGTCATGGACCTCTCCACAGGCAAAAACATCCATGAAACCCGAGAATGGATTATCCGAAATTCCCCAGTTCCCATTGGTACCGTCCCCATCTACCAAGCCTTGGAAAAGGTCGGTGGCATCGCCGAAGAGCTCAGATGGGAAATTTTCCGAGACACCCTCATCGAACAAGCTGAACAAGGCGTCGACTACTTTACCATCCACGCAGGCGTCCTCCTCAGATACGTCCCAATGACTGCAAAACGCCTCACAGGTATTGTATCTCGTGGCGGGTCCATCATGGCAAAATGGTGCTTATCTCATCACAAGGAAAACTTTCTCTACACTCACTTCGAAGATATTTGCGACATCATGAAAGCCTACGATGTCAGCTTCAGCCTCGGTGATGGTCTCCGTCCAGGCAGCATCAAAGACGCTAACGACGAAGCCCAATTTTCCGAACTCGAAACCCTAGGCGAACTCACCAAAATCGCCTGGAAACACGACATTCAAGTGATGATCGAAGGCCCTGGCCATGTCCCCATGCACCTCATTAAGGAAAACATGGAAAAACAACTCCAAATCTGCCAAGAAGCCCCATTTTACACATTAGGCCCGCTCACCACCGATATTGCCCCCGGATATGACCACATCACCTCCGCCATCGGTGCCGCGATGATCGGCTGGTTTGGCACCGCCATGCTCTGCTACGTCACCCCCAAGGAGCATCTCGGCCTCCCTAATAAAGCGGACGTCCGCGAAGGGATCATGGCCTATAAAATTGCAGCCCATGCCGCCGACCTCGCCAAGGGCCACCCCAATGCCCAACATCGAGATAATGCACTTTCCAAAGCCCGTTTCGAATTTCGCTGGGAGGACCAATTCAACCTAAGTCTCGACCCCGAACGTGCCCGCGCATATCACGACGAAACCCTCCCTGCAGAAGGGGCTAAAGTTGCCCATTTCTGCTC
>CAZZBY010000081.1:0-5233 GCA_964652635.1 uncultured Candidatus Marinamargulisbacteria bacterium
GTCCTTCCCAGTTGAAGGGAGCAATTTTACATTTTGCTTCCCGCAAGGCCATGGATATTGAAGGCCTGGGTGATAAACTGGTTGATCAATTAGTTGATTTAGGGTTTGTGAAGTCGATTTCGGATCTTTATCGATTGAATTTGGAGATATTGTCGTCTTTGGATCGAATGGCTGAAAAGTCGGCTCAAAATGTCATTGATGCTATCGAACGCTCCAAAACTCAATCCTTATCTCGGTTTATTTTTGCATTGGGAATCCCCTTTATTGGAGAGAGAACTTCTGTAATTTTGGCTAATCATTTTGGATCGATGGATAAGATGATGTCGGCTTCTTTGGAGGAGTTTGTTTCCTTAAGAGAAGTCGGTGATAAAATCGCCGCATCTTTGATGGAAAAAATGGCTAATGCGGAATTTAGTCAAGAAATTGTGCACTTATTTGCTCTGGGCGTCCGTCCTCAGCATGAGACTTTAGAAATCGTTGATGGGCCTTTGAGTGGGCGTCGATTTTTGATTACGGGGACACTGTCATCGATGAGCCGATCCGAGGCTGAGAAGAGAATTGTGGCCTTGGGGGGGATGATTGCGTCTGGGGTGTCGGCGACGCTGACGGATTTGGTGGTGGGGGATAGTCCGGGATCCAAGTTAGAGAAAACAGAAAAAATTAATGCAAAACGGGATGAGGCATCTCGCATTAAGATTTGGGATAAGGCTGGGTTTGAGGCACTGATTTAGCAGTGGGATTCTGATTTGGTGTCTTTGGGTGTCGCTTTGTGTACTCCCGCCATATTGGGAGTGAATCCTAAATGAAAATGTGTATTTCCTTCTGCTACAATTGACCGCAATGCGGCAAGCCCTGTTGGAGGAATACTTGCTGCGGCTAAAATGCGAAGCTCTCTTTCTGATGCAACTCCCATTGCGGTTAAAAGTTTTCTTGCAGTTGGGTTTTCTTTTACCGCACCTACTGTAGAAAGATGAGCCCCTAATGTAATCCTTCCGTATACCCATTGATCGTAAGTCCATCCTGTCAATGGTCCTAAGGGAGCCAGACCTCTTTGTTGGGTGGCACATTGGTGGGCAATTCCAGCGGATGTGGCACGGTAATCTTGCCCGGTGGCTTTCATGACTGCATCCACCATATTGAATTCTCCCTTTAATCCTGTTGGCCCTCTGAATTCGCTATTGGCTCCATCCTGGCTTAGCATTTCGACTCGCGTGGCCATTACTTTTCCGTCTGTGTAAGTTTTAGTGGTGAGGAGTTCAGGGTGAATACGACACTCCAATGTTACAGTTCTGCGGGTTGCAACGTTGGACAAAATCCCCCCATATGGTACGCATTGGACGATATCTCTTGGGATAATGACTCTGGCCCTTTCTGCGGCCAAGTTGGCAACATTTGCGCCCATCATTTCTGCCATATCAAACCATATCAGTACCTCTAGTCTTCCGGTAGATGTTCCCCCAAGCCGACGTACTTCAAATTCTCCCGTTGGGCCTCCTCCATGACTGTGGGTAAGACTTCCTACTTTTGGAACTTCTGAGACAATGGCATCCTGTATTATTTTTTGGCAGTCTGTATCCTTTAACCTGGCTTCGATTTCATCTAAAGTAGGGGCTCCTGGGGTTTTGTCTGGCATAATCAATACTTGAGCTGCCATGAGTGCTGGGGAGACTTCTCTCACCATAAACCCACCACATAATGCAATCCGCCATGCCATTTCGTCGTTTCCAGCTGCGATTGAGTTTTCGTTGGTAGTACCCGGTAGCCAATATCGCTTTCCATCAATTAAGTAGTTGGTACTTGCAAAGGTAGGCTCTCCATCCACTCCGATGATATTTTCGGATAGTCGTGCTGCTTTTGTTTTTTCCTCGAGTGAGTGGTCAATAGCGGCCATTACGCTAGGGTCAATCCCTTGGGTTTGGCGAAATCGGGTGAGAAGCATGAGATTATCGATATCAAGTAACTTTGGATCAATATCGAATGTGTCACACAGGATTTTTCTTCGTGCAAAAATCTTGTCAATTGGACTGAGGTGATCAAATGTAGCACCTCTTAGACTGAGTTGCCCTTTGGGAAATGGCGGATTGGCTTTGAGAGTGTCGACACTTGGTAGTGGTTCTCCGTGAACCCAGGGCTTCCATCCCTTTGCAACGGGCCTTGCGAATTGTGTGGCGTATTGTCGTGTTATGGCTGTCGTCTCGGTTGTTGCGGCGACCCTCGCACCGGCGGTCAGTGTGACTCTTAATGCTGCCATTGTATTTACCCTCCTACGTCTACTGGCGATGGGTGTACACTAGCATTTTTGTGGCAGTAAGTGCAAAGTAAGATTTGAAACCATGTTTTTTTCGTGGTAGCTTTTGGGAAATGTCAACTTTATTTGATTTAAATACTGTGTTTTCTCGTGATTCCCAACTTGTGAGCACTGAGTTGGATGATGAAATGGTGGTGATGGATGATGAGAAAGGGGCATTTTTTGGCCTTAATTCCACCGCAAAATTAATTTATGGATTATTAGATTCTCCTCGTACTTTGGGTGAATTGATTGACTTATTGACGGCACAATATGCAGTATCAGCCGAGCAATGTCAGCAAGATATTACCCCCTTTTTAGAGATGATGCTGACATCCAAACTTCTGATTGCCTCTCACCCTTAATCGCATTATGGTTTACTTTTTATTTGGACTTTGGATGGATTCGGATATTCCGTTGCCTACTGCGGGGTCGATTTTGATTAGCCGGCCTTCGGTGGATGTGGTTATTCGAGAAGGGGTAACACCTGACGCATTGGCGCATCGGTTGTCGCCGACTTCGGATGGGTATGGTGACAGGGGTAAATTGTTATTTTTTGTCCCGGATATCGGCCACTTTTTAATTGAAGATGGCTGTAAAATCACCTATCAAAAACATGCTGATTTAGCCGATCTAGAGTCATTGAAATTATTTTTATTAGGGTCCTGCATGGGGGCGTTATTACAGCAGCGCGGAATGATTGTTCTTCATGGCAATGCGGTGTCGACGGATGGAAAAACCTGTTCGATCTTTGTGGGAGAGTCTGGAGCAGGGAAGTCGACGATGGCGGCTTGGTATTACCAGCAGAAGTCGCTAATTTTGGCGGATGATGTGGTGGCGATTACCTTTAATGAGGATGGTGAACCAATGGTGATTCCTAGCTTTCCACAGCTAAAGTTGTGGCAATCGTCGGCGGATTTGCTTGGAATTAAGACAGAGGGACTCACCCGGGTTAGACCCGTAGATGACAAGTATTCTCTCCCGATTTTGGATCGTTTTTCTCGGTCCCCCCTCCCCGTTTTGGAAGTGGTGGAGATTGTGCAGGGGCCTGGGCTTGTGAAACACTATTCCGGTGTTGAGAAATTGAAGTTATTGCAATTGCATAGTTATCGATATTCGTTTTTGAAATTGATGGGAATTGGGAATGAGTATTTGGCGGGATTGGTAAAGTTTGCGGGGAAGGTTTTAGTGAGGTCTTGTGAGCGAGTTTCTCTGTGTTATTCGTGTATTAGGGTACCTGACCTAGGGTCCGGAGAGATAGGTGACTACCCCGTCACGCCTGTGGCACGCCATCCCTTTTAGGAAGGGGAAATTTTTGGGCTCTGACGCTTTTTCCTTGTGTGATATCCTGTTGATGTTTAATTTCGCTTTAAGGTGAGTTTGATGTGGACTAATCGGTTTTTAGGATGGACTCCTGTTGTTATTGCAACTGCTTGTGTGAGCAGTATACAAACTCCTGCGTTTGCCGTTCAGTATTTGAGTATCGCTCAGGCTCAACAATTATGTTTTCCGAAAGCAAGTCAATTTGTGGAATCGACGATTAGACTCACTCCTGATCAAATCAAAGTCATTGAAAAAAAATCGGGTGTGGATGTTCTCTTTTCAGAACAGAAGGTGTGGATGGCGTATTCTGGAACGGCATTGCTTGGATGGTTTATTGTCGATGATGTGATTGGAAAACATGAGTTGATTCACTGGGCGTTAGCATTAAACTTTGATGGGTCTGTTAAGCAACTTGAAATCCTAAATTACCGTGAAAACTATGGAAGTGAGATTCGAGATCGTCATTTTCGGGATCAGTTTGTTGGTAAAAAGCTGGGAGCACCCCTTCAGACTGATCGAGATATTCAAACGATTAGTGGGGCGACGTTATCCTGTAGACATATCACAGATGGTGTCAAACGCTTGCTTGCCTTTTATGATTTGGTTTTAAAAAAACGTTAAATGCAACGGTGTCGTCCCCTATTAGGCACTTTTGTTGAAATCACAGTGACTCATGCTGATGATGATATTTCAAATACCGCAATTGATGCTGCTTTTGATGAGATTTTGTCGATTGAAAACCTGATGAATTTTTATGATGAACGTAGTGAATTATCCCAGTTAAATCGACGTGGGCATTATCATCCAATGCGGGTAAGTGCGCCACTTTATGAAGTACTCACCTTCGCTAAGCACTTGTATGAGCAGACTTGTGGGGCTTTTGATGTCTCTGTGGATGGCGGCCATAGTGATCACATCGTTTTAGAAAATGGATGTGTGACTTTCACCTCTCCGATGGTCATCGATTTGAGTGGAATTGCGAAGGGATTTGCGGTGGACTCAGCGATTGAGGTGCTTTTACGTTTTCCGGTGTCATCTGCCTTGTTTAATGCTGGGGGGGATTTGAGATATTTTGGAGATACGGCACCTCTAATTTGGATTCGTCATCCGGTGGAGGGGAATGGATTAGTGCCCCTCCCCTCGTTTCGGCATTGTGCGCTTGCAACATCGGTTCCGGGTGGTCGACATTTGGATGGGCGCCATCGTCAGCCCGTTACACCTGCTTTTGGCGTGAGTGTTGCGGCACATCAGTGTATGATTGCAGATGCGTTGACGAAAGTGGTATTGACTCTTGGCCCAGAAGCTATGCCCGTTTTAAAGAGATTTGATGCCGAAGTTATCATGATCAATATGGAGAATGACTGTGAAAAATAAACTTTTAATGTCCCCCACTTTGAAACAATTTTTCTATGGTCTTTTTGGGATTTTATTTGTGTCCGGAATCGTCTGGTTATGCTTGGACTATTGGGGGGGGGTGATGTACCGATCTTGGTTATCCTTGCTTATGAAGTGGCATGGTGCTGCTGCTATGGCGGCATTGATACTACTTGGCTGGTTACTCCCTACCCATATCTTGATTGGGCTTAGGCAGTCTCGTAGTTTTCTCACTGGAATTTTGATGTT
>CAZZBY010000082.1:0-5211 GCA_964652635.1 uncultured Candidatus Marinamargulisbacteria bacterium
CCCCATTTTCTGGTCGACTAGCCGTTCCACTTCGTTGTAAGCGGTCCCCATCATTTCGGCCATCTTTGCTATTTCTTGCCGCTCTGCAATGATGATTTTGATTGCATCGTCTGGGTTTGAAACAACATACTCAGTCGTGGTACATGTACCCCCTTGCACTCTGGGATTTTGGGTCATTTTTACGGTTACTTCCCCATCACGGATATTGATCTCCGCACTCCAATCTTCACCGCTTGTGAGAGTAAGCTTTCTGTTAGTTTCATCTTGATCATCTTCGACCTTCCATAGCCGTCCCTCTAGGGCAATGAGCTCATCCTTAAAGTTGTGATCTTTCAAAAAGGCGAGCAAACCGATTTTCTTGGATTTGACATCGCCTGAAGTGCCGCGACTAATCATTACTCTCTGATGTAGGTCTGATGCTATCTTTTTTGCTTGGAAAAGTGCGTTAATTGCTGCTGTTTCGATTCCAAAAAAATAATAATATGCGCCAATCTGAGCGATATCTGGTAACTGATCTGCCCAATTTAATCTTAAGGGATCTTTGTGATGACTTAGCTTGTTTGCGACTTTATTTGCCAGTAGAGACAATAATACAATATATAATATCGGCATCGATGCGACTGAGCTCATTCCGACTGTCCCCATTACCAGATAGGTGATTGCCACTCTTCGGATGGCAGTTGGGATAAAGCTCAATACTGCTGCTTTTCTCTGCCGGCTAAGTCTGCTTGCTTTTTCTTTGACTTGACCAGGGCTTAATTTCCCCAGCGTGTGACCAACTTCAAATGTGTACAGTACCCTCGTCAGCTCTGCATATTCTAGTAGTCGTGCAAGCATCTGGACTGCGGATTCGTTATCAATTTTGGTGTGGAACTGTGTAAATTCTAAATCGTAGGCGGTTTTCATCTGAATGTTGATGAGGTCGTCAGAATTACCAATGCTGTCTACCATGTTAATTCTAGCGGCAATATCGAGCATGTCAGAATAATCCTCTCCAAGTTGCTTTTTAAGGTTTTTTTCTAATGCTGGGGTATCAATCTTGATCTCTGCCATGAGTTTATCCAATTCTTTTGGCACTCGCCTGGATAGTTGCCGGACTTTTTCTAAGTCATTATTTTTTGCTGCATCTATCATTTCACTGAAGAATTTTTGAAACTGGTGCTGTTCAGTGGGATTACTTGTGAGGTGCGAGATAATGTTGTTGACCGCATTTTCCCATGCGTCTAACTTCTCATCAATTCGTTGTACCCCGCCTTTGGATGGAGTAATGGTCGCTGTAAATGGGCTATAGGCTCTTACAATGTCACTGATGCCATCGTCATTAAAACGCTGCTTGTCCTCTTCGGCTGGTTTCCCTTTAAGTATGGCTATTTCTGCGCCTTTGAGGGTTGCAAGTCTTAAAAAAGAGTACCATTTGTGCTGATGTATATCAAATATCGCGATCTTAGTCTCTAATACCAAAAGATACTCCTGGACTCTTTGAAGTACTTTAATTGACTTTAATAAATCTGGGCCATTGATCGCACTGATGTCAGAAGGGGTTAATTTAAACCCGGTGTAACCATACTTAGCAAAATTCTCTTCGAATCTGGTCAATAGAGTGATTAAGTCCTGTGGGCTATGAATGGGGTTCGCTTCAATCTCTCTAACGAGAGTTTCGTCGATGATCGGGGCGATTGCTGACTTGAGTTCTGGCTGCATCAGCAAGGATCTGATATTTTGCATCAGTTGATGCTGCTTAGCGATTTGCTTTAGTACTTCTTCGACTATTTCTTGCTCTTTTGTAAGAGCGATAATTTTAAATTGAATTGCCATTTTCTTCCCTGCGGGTACTTATCGAATATTTTTGTTTAAAATTTCGATTTTTTATTTCTGCTTTTTTTGGAGGCGCATCATGGCTTTGATGCGGTCTTTGATTTTGGCGAGGGTTTGATCAATGCTTTCTTCTTTTGGATCTTGCTTTCCCTGTACTTTTTTGATTTTGATTTGCCGATGGGCTTTAAAAGCCTGCTCTTCTCTTTCGGCTTGCTGGACTGAATCCTTGTCTAGGGTTTCGATTTTTTTTTGAAACATCGCCTTAAACTGAGCCGATGATGCGGAGGGATTTCGGCTGGTGCTCATACTATTTTGTTTAGGTTGATTACTTTGAATTTCCATTATATAACCCACCCTGGTCTAGGACTTTCCGGTGATGATTTTGAGGGATGGCTTGACGGTTTTGCCGGCTCTGAATGAGCTTCATCAAGCAATTTTTCAAGATCTAACTTTTTATTTCCCAATCCCATTGACTCTAACTTGTCATTGGTTAAATCAACCAGTGTTCGTGTCGGATCTGGGACGGATGAATTTTTAAAATACTCTGGATTGGTTGTCATTTTATCTCAATAATCGATATGCCATACGTAGGGCTTTTTTACGTTTTTCGGGAGCCTGGATGATGGCTTCATGAAGTACTTTGACAATATTTCCGTCTCGTTCGGACAAGGTTTGTCCGATAATTCCTTCTAATTTTAGGGCAATTAATACTTCCGCTAAAATAATTTTGGTTTCGTTAGTCCCTAGGCGTGGCATAACGGATTTTAAAATTTCTTGAAACTTTTGCTGCCGCTCGACATCAGTCGGTGCAAATTCAAATTCATCTACTAAATTTAGACTGAGTGCTTGTGATTCATCCATGGTTATTCTTTCCCCTTTTTGTGACTGATTAAACGATCCTACTCTAACCATATTCTACCCCTCCTCCTTCGGCCTTAGTCGCACCTCTTCCAGAGAGGAGAGTTAACTTGGGTATACTAGAGTATCGGTGGAATTTAAAAAAAACTTGTAAGTAAACTTAATCGAGAACGATTTTTTCGAATTTACACCAAGTGGCTTCAAATCCGGTAGTGTCTACCGAATAAAAAATATTGCGACCTTCTTTTCGGGATTTGGTAATCCCTGCTCTTTTTAAGGTATTTAAGTGGTGGGATGTGGTGGATTGCTCGAGGTAAAAGTGTTTTTCGACTTCCTGAGCGGCCATTTCTCCATTTTTTTTGAGTAATTTGATGATTTCAATGCGCTCTTCGTTGGCGAGGGCTCTGAAGAATTTAATGTAAACTGGGTCTATTTTTTCTTGCACGGTATGACTGACACTCCCATATAAGGTTTTAATACATCTGGCACGGTGATGCTGCCGTCTTGGTTTTGGTAGTTTTCTAGTAGTGCTGCCAGTGTTCTCCCCACTGCGAGCCCAGATCCATTGAGGGTATGTAAATAATGTACTTTATCCTCGGAATCTCTGTATCTTATCATGGCGCGCCTTGCTTGAAAATCTGAAAACCATGAACATGACGAAATTTCCCTGTACTGATTTTGCGAGGGGAACCAGACTTCAATGTCATAGGTTTTGGCCGATGAAAAGCCCATGTCTCCGCTACATAAGAGTATCGTGCGATATGGAAGCTCTAGGCGTTTTAAAATTTCTTCGGCTTCTGATACGAGGACTTCAAGCTGATTTTGAGCGTGATCTGGGTGGGCAAAGTTGACGAGTTCGATTTTGTTGAACTGGTGCTGTCGGATAATCCCTTTGATATCTTTACCATGGGAGCCTGCTTCCTTTCGAAAACAGGGGGTATAGGCCGTGTATTTGATGGGGAGTTGATCCTGATGGATGATTTGATTTTGATACATATTGGTGAGCTGAACTTCGGAGGTGGGACTTAGCCAGTAATCGGTATCTTCGAGTTTAAATAAGTCGTCAGCAAATTTGGGAAGTTGACCTGTGCCTTTGAGACTTTTAGAGTTGACAATGGCCGGTGGCATGATTTCGGTATAGCCGTGGATGGCTGTATGGGTATCTAACATAAAATTAATCAGGGCTCGCTCGAGTTTTGCGCCCCACCCTGTGTAAATACTAAAACGACTGCCTGTGATTTGGGTGGCGATGTTAAAGTTAATGAGTCCAGCAGTTTCTGCGACTTCATCGTGGGGTTTTCTCCAGGTATCTTTGGATGGGGTGCCAACTGTGCGAATGAGTTGATTATCATGGTCGCTTGAGCCAGTAGGGACACTTGTATCTGGGGTATTGGGGATGGCCATACTTAGGGCTGTGGCGTCAGATTCTAGCTGCATTAGCGTGTCTTGGAGTGCTTTCACTTGATCCGATAGCACCTTGAGGCTTTGAAGCTGCTCTGGAGTGGGCTTACCTTTTGGTGTGAGCTCATTGCGCTTTTGTTTGAGCGTATCACTTTCTAGCAACGCTTTTCGCCACTTTTGGTCGGCATCGATATACGCGTTGAGGGCTTCAACCGAGGCCTGGCCTCGTCTACTTAGTGCGGTTTTGACGATGTCTTTGGATTCTCTCACCCGTTTAGGATCTAGCATGAGTGAGTATCCTGTTGGTAAGACCCTAACAATTTAAAGACGGAGGCATTTTTTTTGACCGAGACTAAGGCATCTTTGACAGTGTCGTCATCTTGGTGACCGTCGCAGTCGATGAAAAAGAGGTATTCGCCGAGTACGGTTTGGGTGGGTCGGGAAACGATGCGGGAGAGATTGATATTTCGTTTGGAAAATTCGCCCAATAATTCGACTAGACCGCCAGGTTTGTCTTTGATGGCGGAGACAACGATGGATGTTTTATCACAGCCTGTGGATGGGGTTTTGTGAGTGGAGACCACTAAAAACCGGGTGAGGTTATTTTTTTTGTCGTTAACCCCCTCCTCGATCATGGCGAGCGGATAGTGTTGAATCAATTCTTTATTGCCGATGACGGCGATTTTATCACTTTTGTACTCCCTTTCGAGAGTGCCGTTGGTGGCCCATTCGGCGGCGGTGGCGGTAGATGGGGCTAGGTGAGTTTGGGCTTTTGGTAAATTTTCATGCAGATAATCTCGGCACTGAGCTAATGCTTGCGGATGGGAAATGACGTGGGAAATTTGGCTTAGTGGTAGTGTCGATTTTGCCATGAGACATTGGGTAATTGGTAATACGATTTCTTGGTTTAAGAATACCCCTTCGTATTGATACAGCAAATCCATGGTGGCATTGACAGACCCTTCGATGGAATTTTCGATGGGGACAATGATTTGCTGAAATTTACCAGCTTTTAAGCCTTCAAATAGGTCGACGATGGAATTTTCGGGCATAGGCTTGGCCTTGCTTCCTGCGCGGGAGATGTACAGGTGCAGGGCCTGTTCGGTAAATGTGCCGGCCGGCCCTAAATACCCGATG
>CAZZBY010000083.1:0-5091 GCA_964652635.1 uncultured Candidatus Marinamargulisbacteria bacterium
AATTAAATGATCGAGGGGACTGACCATAAGGTGGACGTCAATTTCAGCCGTAATCCCATCCTTTCGTAGGGCTTCGCAGAGCAATGGTCGAATGGTAAGGTTGGGAACATAGTGATTATCCATGACGTCAAAGTGGATAATATCTGCGCCTGCCGCTAGTACAGCTTTAACATCTTTGCCTAAATGGGCAAAGTTGGCAGATAAAATGGAGGGAGCGATTAGGTAGGGTTGTTGAGGCATGGTTGGTATTTTAGCAATGTCATTCTTTTTAAGGTAGTCCTAATCAGAAGCTTCAGATTATTTTAAAAATTTCAAGGATGCTGTTATCCTGGTTTTATCGTATTTTGAGTAGATGAGGAGGAACTGATGTTTTACGCATTATTAAAAGCCCTGCATGTGATTTCGATGGTCGCCTGGATGGCGGCAACTTTATATTTAGGGAGATTGTGTGTTTATTTTGTTGAAACTGCGACTAAATCCGAGTTGGATCAGGGGGTTTTACGCGCACAGCTTTCGGTGATGATGAGGCGATTAATGTATTGTATTGGACATCCGGCAATGCTGTTGACCATTGTGTTTGGGACATGGTTGATGATTCGGTATCAAATTATTTTACAACCTTGGTTTCATTTAAAGTTGACATTGGCGTTGGCATTTGTGGGGTACTATCTCTATTTGAGTCGTATTGCTCGCAATTTAATGAGCCATGGACGGACTTACTCGACTGTCTTTTTGCGCGTACTCAATGAGATTTCGACGGCATTTTTAGTGTCTATTATTCTCATGGCGTATCTTAAATCAGCGTTGTCACCGATGGAATCAGTGGTGATGTTTTTGTCGATTTTAACTATTTTGATTGGGCTTGTATTTTTAGTGAATTGCAAAAAGGGGCAGTGTTAGGCTTGTTTGTGTTTTAATGTGTTCCAATAAGTTAATATTAGCTTTGGGAAATGGATGATGCTTGACTTCGCTTAAATCGATCCATTTGAGCTCGGTGGCAGATCTTGGCTGAGGCCGACCTGCGATGATGCGACAATTGTAGGCATGTAACGTTATTTTTAGGTGAGTGTAGGTGTGTTTAATTTTAGGATATTCGGAGAGTATTTCGACGTCTAATCCTGTTTCCTCTCTGATTTCACGGATGGCAGTTTGGTGGAGGGATTCGTTTTTTTCCTGTTTTCCACCTGGAAATTCCCATAATCCTCCTAGCATTTGAGATTCCTTTCTCTTTCCAATTAAAATTTTATTATCCTTCCAGATCACTCCGACTGCAATGTGATGATGAGGGGGTGGGGCTTTTTTGGACTTGAAAGGGAGCTGATTGGTTTTTTGTTCTAAAAATGCGGTGCAATGGTCGCTAATCGGGCATGAGACGCATTCTGGATTTTTTGGCTTGCAAATGAGTGCTCCGAGTTCCATGATGCCTTGATTAAAGTCTGATGGGTTGGATTTTTGAATGAATGGGGTGAGCTGATTAAAAATCTGGTCGCGGACTTTGGGGAGCCGGATGTCGTCTGTGAGGCCCCAGAGTCGTGTGAATACACGAAGAACGTTTCCATCGACAACGGGGACGGGATTTCCGAATGCGATGCTTGTGATTGCGGCTCCGATATATGGCCCTATTCCTGGGATTTTTTGGATATGTTCGTAGGATGTTGGAAATTGACTGTGATGCTCATAGTAAAGCTGTTTTGCTGCCTTTTGTAGGTTTCTGGCACGAGAGTAATAGCCTAGCCCTTCCCATGCTTTTAGTACTTCTTGAGTGTCTGCGTTAGCCAGTGATTGAAGTGTTGGAAATTTTGCAATAAATCGGTTGAAGTAGGGGATTACCGTGTCTACTTGAGTTTGTTGAAGCATGACTTCGCTAATCCATATATGGTACGGAACTTTTGTTGTGCGCCATGGCATCTCCCTCTTGTTTTGGGTATACCAGTGAATCAATGCCTCTGAATTAAAGTCCACGCTTAAAGGGGGCTATTTGCTAGAGACCTTTTTCTTTTTTTGAGATTTTTTGTATAAAAACAGGGCGACAACAACCCCTACTGAAAGGACTCCTAAGATTGCACTCACAATTTTATTTTTTTTTAATTTCATGATGATTCCTTCTGCTTTGATTTTTTATTTGCCTAGTAATGTTTGGAGTTCGCCACTTTGAAATAGTTCGGTGGTGATGTCACATCCACCAATGAATTCTCCATTGATATAGAGTTGGGGGATGGTTGGCCAGTCCGAGTATTCCTTGATGGCTTGTCTTAGCACTTCGTCGGATAGGATGTCTTTGGTTTCAAACTCTGTGCCTAGGTGGGTTAAAATTTGAACTACTTGTGCTGAAAACCCACACATTGGGGCTACTTTATTTCCTTTCATGTAAAGCATTACTTTGTTTTTTCTGATGTCGGCTGTGATTTCTTTCTTTTTTTCTGCGAGTTGCTCGGGTGTCATTTGTTGCTCCTTTTTTTTAGCGGGAATAATGATGTTTCATTGTCTCCCACTTTTCTTGCGTCATTGTTTTGAGGGCGAGTGCATGCACCCTTCCCTTTAATTGCTCTTTGAGAGCATTCATTACCAGCTGGTGCTGTTTGACGAGAGGCATTCCAATAAAGATGTCACTTACGACAACGGCCTCGAAATGTTGTCCGTCTGGGTCTGCGACTAATACAGTTGCGTTGGGGATTACCCCCAGAATTGTGGTTTGAATTTCTTTTGCTTGTTCTGTCATCTGTTTTTCTCAAGCCATTTGATGATTTCTGAGGATTCGTATAGGGCCTTTCCGTCGATGATGAGACATGGTACTTGGGATTTGCCGCCAATGGCGATGAGTTCCTTCTTAAATTGTGGGGTAGTATGTATGTTTTTGAATGTTAGTTTGAGATGGTTTTCTTTGATGTAGGTCAGTACTTTTTGGCAGAATGGGCATTCGTCAAAATAGTAGAGTTCAAGATTGTGTATTTTATTTTCTTGGTTCATCAGTTTGCATTATATGGGTACTTTGAATGCTTGTAAAATATCGTCTTTTTTGCAAACTCTGACTATGTTAGAATCGGCCTCTATGCTTTCTTTTAAACAATCTCTTGAGACCTCCCAAAATGGTGTACCAGTGGCCACACTTCGCTTGCCGGAGTGGTTTCGCAAAAGTAGCGGTAAAATTGCGGCGACTCGGCAGCTTTCTCAGATGCTGGATTCTGAAGTTCCGAACAGCATTTGTCAGGAAGCGCGGTGTCCCAATCGATCGGAGTGTTTTTCTAAGGGAGTGTTGACTTTTATGATTTTAGGGACAACTTGTACTCGCAATTGTGGGTTTTGCAGTGTTGCCTTCGGGAAACCCCTACCTCCTGATCCCAATGAGCCTAATAAAATTGTCAAATCGATTGAATCTCTTAATCTTAAGTTTGTTGTTTTAACTTCACCTAATCGTGATGATTTGCCTGATGAAGGGTCGACTCATTATTTTAATGTGGTAACCGCCATTAAAACCCGATTTCCAGAAGTGAAAGTAGAAGTGCTTATCCCTGATTTTAAGGGTAAAAGAGCTCCTTTGGAGACAGTGATTCTGTCTAAACCGGATGTGATTAACCATAATATTGAAACGGTTCCATCGTTGTATCGTTCAGTTCGTAAAGGATCTGTATATCATCGCTCTTTGGAATTGCTTGCGATGGTAAAGTCGATTGCACCTTTAAAACTGACTAAAACAGGAATTATGGTCGGTCTCGGAGAAACTAAAGAGGAGCTTATCAAAGTTTTTCAAGATGTGATGGCTGCAGGGGTCGATATTTTGACTTTGGGGCAATATCTGAAGCCAGATAAGCAAAATTTGGATGTGGTTAAGTATTATCATCCTGACGAATTTGCTGAATTGAAACGACTTGCGGAGAGTATTGGAATTCGATACGTCTTTTCTGGACCTTCTGTACGCAGCTCTTATTTGGCAGATATTGTGTTTGATGATCTTGTTGCTGGAAGTCGTTCTTCGGAATTGGCTAAAGTCTTGTCCTGTGAGTAGTGGCATGCTTCTCCTTCTGATGCTTGTTCTGACCTATTTTGTTGCGGCCATTCCTTTCTCGTTGATTGTGGCTAAATCCCGAGGGATTGATTTGAAAATGGTGGGGTCTGGCAATTTTGGTGCGACTAATGTGAGTCGTGTGCTTGGATTTAAATGGGGGTTATTTGTTTTTTTTCTGGATTGGACTAAGGGGTTTTTACCTGTTTTTCTTTTGATTTACTTATTTCCATTGTCCTATGGACTTCATGTGATGGGAGCTTTTTTTGCTGTGTTTGCTCATTCCTTTAGCGTATTTGTAGATTTTAAAGGTGGAAAGGGAGCCGCTACTGGACTTGGTGTGATAGCGGCACTTCATTTTCCAACCTTTTTACTTGCTTTTTTGATCGGAGTATTGATTATTTATTTTGGGCGTATTGTCTCGATTGCAACGATTATTGGGTGTGTGCTGATTCCGGTTTTTTTAATTGTCTTTTGTCAACCGATTGCCTATATCTTGGGGATGGGGGCTGCGGGAACGTTTATTATATACCGCCACAAGGCTAATATTATTCGTTTGTGGCATGGGACGGAGAATAGGCTGTGAAAATTACGGTACTGGGGTGTGGAGCATGGGGATTTTCTGTTGGAAAAATACTCTGTGAAAATGGCCATGAAGTGACGATGTGGTCTCACCGTCAGGAGGCCATTGATGAGTTGTTGATTAAGAGAAGTTCGCATCATCTTCCTGGTATTATCTTACCTGAATCGATGAAGGGTACTCTCTCTTTACAGGAAGGCTTGAGTGGAGTGGATGGTATTGTTTTAGCGGTCTCATCTCCTTTTGTGGATTTAGTGATGCAATGTAAGCCTTATCTTGTGAGTCGAGTTCCGCTACTCATTTTGACTAAGGGATTGATGGATACGGAAGGCGATTTTTTTGTATCGGATTATGTACGGCGTATCTTGGGGGATCAAATATCAACCGCGATTTTATCTGGTCCTAATTTGGCTCCTGAAGTGGCACGCCAATTGCCTGCTGCTACAGTGATTGCTTCTTTGGATCCGGAGACAGCTGTGTTTTTTCAAAAATTATGTAGTAACCGTTATTT
>CAZZBY010000084.1:0-4834 GCA_964652635.1 uncultured Candidatus Marinamargulisbacteria bacterium
CGATACCTTTTCCTTCATTGGTGAAGATATCGAGCGGGCCCATCTCTTTTTCAAAAAACATGGCCTAAGCTACTATGGCCTCTATCACACACATCCTAGCGGGGTTGCCTATCCTTCCAAAACAGACATCGACACCGGCCATCGCTTTCACTTCATCATCGGAGTGCCCAATAACGATCCCAAATCCACCATATTTCGAGCGTTTGAAATCATCAACCGCCAACCCATCTCCGTTCCTATCCAACTTATTTCAGACTCCAAAGTCCAAGTCATCGACATCTATGGGAAAGGAGCCGCTGACACCCCTAAATCCGTAGATCGCCCCCTAACATGGGAAGAAGAAGTCGGAGAGCTTTCCCAACAAATCGACAACCTCGTCGAAGGCAAGCCTAAATACGAACGAAAAAAGCCAAAAGCCGCCTTTGGATCCGACTTTAGTACCCTGGCTTAGGGGAAAGCAAATGAATAAATTCCTAGAAATCGCAATTATTGGAGGAGGAATTGGTGGATTAACTACGGCAATTGCTCTCCGGAAAAGGGGATTCTCCCCAGTCCTGTACGAGAGGGCATCAGAACTTAAACCTCTGGGAGCAGGTATTGTGCTTGCAATTGATCGCAATGCGCAGATGATTTTGGAGGCTAAGCTTCAGCGAAGCCAGTATAGTTAAGCATGGCAAAAATTATGCCGATGGGGTATTTCACAACAGTGTCCCATCCTACTTCCTAACCAAATAATCCCCAGTCATCACATACTTATAACTCGTCAATTCCGGTAAGCCCATTGGGCCTCGAGCATGCAACATCTGAGTAGAGATGCCAATCTCAGCACCAAAGCCAAATTCACCACCATCGGTAAATCGTGTAGAAACATTCACCCCAACCGCAGCGGCATCCACAGTTTTTACAAAATGATTCGCCCGCCTTGCATCTTCAGTAACAATCACCTCAGTATGCTTTGTGCCATATTGCCGAATATGCGCTTCTGCTTCTCCAAGAGAAGACACCAATTTCACCGCCAATGTCAGGCCTAAAAATTCATGAGCCCAATCTTCCTCGGTGGCAGGCAATATCGACGGAATAATGGTTCTAGCTGCGTCATCACCCTTCAAAATCACAGAATATGGTGCCAAAGCCTCTACCAATCGAGGCAAAAACTCCCGGGAAATCTGCTGATGAATAATCACGGTTTCAAGCGCATTACACACTGAAGGACGCTGAACTTTAGCATTCACAATGATCGGAATTGCCCGATCCAAATTTGCTTCTCGATCCACAAAAATATGACAATTACCAGCCCCAGTTTCAATCGTCGGCACTGTGGCGGTCTGGACAACATGTTGAATCAACGATGCCCCTCCACGAGGAATCATTAAATGCAAAAACTGATTTAATCGTACAAAGGTATCCACTCCTTCCCGTGAGGTATCATCCAATAGCTGAATCAAATCTCGAGTCACATCGTGACGCTGCATCACATCATGCATGATTTCAACCAAGGCACTATTCGACTCAAATGCAGACGAACTCCCTCTCAAGACTACCGCATTTCCCGTTTTAAAACACAATGATGCGGCATCAATTGTGACATTGGGCCGAGCTTCATAAATCATCCCAATCACACCAATGGGTACTCGGATTTTCTGCACTGATAACCCACTATGCTCAACAGTCCAAGCCGCCAACTCCTCGCCGACAGGGTCATCCAATGAGGCGACCGCCCGAACTCCATCTGCCATCCCCTGAATTCGATCCGCCGTTAACGTCAATCGATCCAGCATCGCTGAGTCCAATCCCGCTTCCCGCCCACGATTAACATCCTTTAAATTTTCAATTAAAATATAAGACGTATGCACGACAAGGGCATCCGCAATTTCCAATAAAATACGATTTTTTGTCGATGTTGATAAAACAGGGGTATCATCGAAGGCTTCACGCGCAGCCTGACATTGGGATTCAATAGTTCTCATTTTAACCTCCAATTTGCTTGATAATATGTGTCCCATAAGATTCTCCTTTTAAAAGCCCAGAGAGTACGCCATCTGTGCGCCCATTGGCAATATACACATCCACGCCACGCTCACTCGCTAGTTTTGCCGCAGAAAGTTTAGATGTCATGCCACCACGGCTACGTCCGGTCTGAACATCTTCAACCATCGCTAAAATATCATCAGTGACTCGGTCAATGCGCTTGATCAATACCGCATCCGAGTGAAGTTTAGGATTTTTGGTATACACCCCATCCGTATCCGTCAATAAAATCAGCTGAGTTGCCCCTACAAACTGAGCCACCAAGGCCGACAGCTGATCATTATCTCCAAATTTCTGGTCAATTTCATCAGTAGCCACCGTATCATTTTCATTAATGATCGGGATAACCCCATGATCCAACAAAGTCATAATCGTATTTTTAGCATGATGCTTTCGCAGCTCATCTTCAATACCATCTTTCGTTAATAAAAGTTGGCCCACAGAAATTCCAAATTGAGAAAAAATAGTAGAGTATTCTTTCATCAGTAAAATTTGTCCCACAGAAGCCGCCGCCTGACGCTCGGGGATTGTGACTGGCTTAATTCCCAAAGGATAAGATCCGCAGGTAATTGACCCAGAAGTCACCATAATAATGTGATTGCGGTGTTGTAAAAAACGGGTCGCAATCGCAGAGGCATATCCGTGCAAGGCATCTAAATCTAAAATCCCTTCGGAAGTCGTCAGTAAATTAGTCCCAATTTTAACAATCGTAATCGGTAAATTTCCACCCACAAAACACCTTTTATTTTAAAAACTTAACCAAATTTTGAATTAAAACATCAAGCTGATGCCCAGTCACAGCCGAAATCGACAACACATGGATACCTTGAGAATTAAAATGGGCTGAAATCGCCTCAATCTGATCCTGAGTCATTATATCAGCTTTAGTAAGTGCCACAATTCTGGGTTGTTCCAGCATTTCAGGAAAGCTTTTGCTTAATTCTGAGATAATGACCTGATAATCCCGGAAGCATTCCTCGGCATCCCCACTTTCCCCAGAGACCAAATGAATCAGCACCTGAGTACGCGACACATGGCGTAAAAAATCATGCCCCAACCCAATACCTTCAGATGCTCCTTCAACCAATCCTGGAATATCCGCAATCACAACTTCTCGGTCAATAAACTTTAAAACCCCAAGATTTGGAAATAAAGTCGTAAACGGATAGCTTCCGATTTTAGGCGATGCATTTGTCACCGCTTTAAGTAAAGTTGATTTCCCAGCATTGGGCAGCCCAATCAACCCAATATCAGCAAGCAGCTTAAGCTCAAGCCGAACAAATTTTTCCTCACCAGGTAATCCAGGCTGTGCATACCTCGGCGCACGGTTCACCGAGGTTGAAAACGCATCATTCCCAGCACCCCCACGCCCACCTTTAGCCGCCAAAAATAGCTGGCCATCCTCACATAAATCGGCCAACAACATATCTTCATCATCATAAATCTGTGTCCCACAGGGGACATCAATCGTATAGTCACTCCCCCGTGACCCCGAACAATTGCGTCTCCCCCCATGCATCCCATGCTGAGCTTGATACACCCGCTTTATATACAGATCCATCAATGTCTGAAGTTGTGCTTTTGCCCTAAAATAAACATCTCCACCATCTCCACCACGGCCACCATCAGGCCCCCCCATGGGGACAAATTTCTCACGACGAAAACTCACTGCTCCAGGGCCACCGTTTCCAGAAACAATTTTAATCTTAGCAACATCAACAAACTTCATAAATTAACCTTTTCAATCGATCTCTAAGGAGATAAAAAAATGGCCCACAGTTTAAATGAAACGTGGGCCATAACACATCATGACAATAGGAGGGATTAAGCAGTATAAACCGAAATCTTCTGCTTTCCTCGTTTGACATATTCAAATTTAACGGCACCATCGATTTTGGCAAACAGGGTAAAATCCCGCCCCATACCAACATTCGTGCCAGGCATAAACTCAGTTCCACGCTGTCTCACTAAAATGCTCCCAGCAGAAACAAGTTGGTCGCCAAACCGTTTGACACCCAAGCGTTTAGACTGACTGTCCCGTCCGTTCTTTGTACTACCTTTCCCTTTCTTGTGTGCCATCAGAACTCTCCTTACTTCACAGAGTCAATTGACTCAATTTTAACCAATGTTTTGCTTTGTCTGTGACCTTGCTTAAGTTGTTTGCCAGTTTTAGGCTTAAACTTAAAGGCAACCACTTTATTATCTCGAAAATGTTTGACAATATTTCCTTTCACTTGCACTCCTGAAAGAACAGGCTGACCAACTTCTATTTTACCATTGCCCGACACTAACAATACATTATTAAACACAACAGATCCTGATTCTTGATCCAATTTTTCAACAGAGATTACCGTGCCTTCAGACACAATAAACTGCTTATTCCCAGTTTCGATAACAGCAAACATCTTAAAAATCCTCCAGACAAAAATAACCTATAATCAAATTTTTACAAAAGTCAAACTGGAAAAAAATACCACCAAAAAAAGGGCATGTCAATCAAACATACAGGGAGTTAGCTAAAATTCTGTGTACTCGACCAGCTCAAAGTAACAGAAAATTAAGCAAACACATAGATTAGGAAAGAGTAAACTAAAAAAAGGCATCTAACATTGTTGACACTAAAAAACTGATATGATAAATTTGCGAACCTGCAATTTTTGCACCTAGAAGCTTTCTAATTTGTAGGGGCATGATTGTATACGACTAAACCGCATAAGCAGAAATGCTAGGGTGTATACGCAAATCAAAGTATTAGGCCCGTAGCTCCAACTGGTAGAGCATCGGTCTCCAAAACCGAGTGTTGTCG
>CAZZBY010000085.1:0-4805 GCA_964652635.1 uncultured Candidatus Marinamargulisbacteria bacterium
CCCTCCACAAAAGCCATCGAAGATAAGTTGGAAAACGCAGAGTTTGATAAAGGTACTCCCATACTCCCTGATATTAAATCCATCAATGATTGGTTAGCCATCAAAAAAGCTTTCGAGCGTGACCTCGAAGATAAGGCCATTACTCAATTATTAGGGGTATTGCCAATGAAAAGCTTTAAACTTGCTATTACCTCTGATATCGGAGCGATCCAAAATGGAAAAGTGCTAGACGTCAAGCGACTTTCAGTCAGTATTATTGTTGACAACAACAATCAAGATATCTTTGTAGATGACTACCTTAAGGAAGAAATTTTCAAAACAATAGCACCATCGATTGGCTACATTAAAGGACGAGACAACATCACCTTATCTAAAGCCGACTTCCTCTCTTTCTCAGACGAAGAAACCAAACGATTAGAAGGGTTAAAAAAGAAACCTGTTCCCATCAAAAAATATATTAAATGGGGAAGTTATGTTTTAGCCACCGGTCTAGCCGCAATGATGATTCGATGGGGACTCAGGCGACGAAAACTATCCAAAGAAGCGATGAATTTTGGTAGAGAAGAAACCGATGAAGATGAAGAGTTTAACATCGATGTCACAAGCAACCAAAACATCACCCGAATTAAAGATATCGCCACCACTAACCCAGAGTGGATTACAGAAGTCCTTGAAAATTGGATTTCAGCACCTCAAGAAATGGTCGAGGAGGAATTATAGTGTTGAGTGGATTAGAAAAGGCCCAAATCGTATTATCAATACTAGGCGAAAATTCCTCTAAAATTCTAGAAAGGTTATCAGAGGGTAGCCGAAGAAAAATCACAGCAGTCCTCGGCGAAACAGCCGAAACAGATCCTCAAACCCGCAGCATGATCTTGTCCGAATTGCTCAATAAAATTGATAGCAGTAAATCTAATAGACCGAGTGGATTATCCAATTCATTTCAACAAAACACATTATCCTCATCCAATCCCTTTGCAGAGTCTGCACTATATCCTCAAATCACAAAAGCACCACCTCAGCTAGCAACTCCACAAGAAGGAGATCTGGAATTGGGGCAGCCCACACCAGCACCGGTCAACCCCAATACCCGCTTTACCGCCGAAGAAGCAGGACGGATTAGCGAGCGATTACAACGAGAAAAAGGTCAAATTATTGCCTTTTTCATGAATCAACTCAACGAGGATGAAAGAGCCTTAATGTCTGATTATCTTCCAAGTAGCATTACCTCTCAACTTGAAGAAAGCAAAATCGATAAAATACCGCTCGCAGGAAAAGTGTTTGCAAACTTGCTCAAAAAACTCTCTCAGCCCGAAGATGAAATCAGCGGAAGCAGTGGAGGGCGTAGCAATAGCTCAACCAGCAGCAAAATTTCGGATAAAGAAGAAATATTTCGATTTTAAGACCTACGCAAGTGCCGAATCACTAAAAGACCACAACCTATAAGTAGCATTAGAGGCGCAAATAAGTATCCAATTTTCACAAAAATAGTTGGCTGAGAAATCAATGGTAGTGCTATCCAAGTAGCCCCAGAGACCAAATGAGGGAGAGACTTGAGGATAATCCCACGATTAGAGATGACTCCCGAAATCCCCTGATTTGAGACATGAACCAATGGTAACCCTGTTTCAATCGCACGGCTTTGCGTCATGGCCATGTGCACATCCGAAATACGAGACCCAATAAACCACGCATTATTGGCAATACTGACTAAAAGCATGGCCCCTTGCGCTGCATGAAGGCGTGCACATTCCGAATACGTACTCTCCAAACAAATCAAAGGTCCATAGACCCCCGACCCCGTTATCAACGGAATAAACGCTGGAGCAGGGTGATAATCCACTTCGCCGACAAGCGATGAAAGTCCGAAGGCAATAAAACAGGACCGAAATGGCCAATATTCTCCAAATGGCATTAATCGTGATTTTTTATAGGACATCTCCCCAACGCCATCCACAGATATCGTAGCGAGGCCATTGTAATAAAGAGACTCTGATTTAATGGGCGTCCCAAACATCATCGTCGCACCATGTTTCGCCGCAATCGTCCTGAGACGATGCATGAGATAGGGGGCCTCAAGATTAAGTCCGGGAGTAACAGTTTCAGGTAACAGTATGATATCCACACTTGGCAAAGACGAGATCAATTGAAAATAATCATTCCAAATCCCCCATTGGCGAGCATGACTAAATTTTAAAGCCTGAGGATGGTTCCCCTGAACAATGGCTACCTTAATCAGGCGGTCATAACGCTCATGACGGACTAAACGATAATGCCCCCATGTCGTAATGCCAATTAATACTAAAAACGCAATATACACCCAATAAGGGAGCGATGAGAGTCGTTTGATATAAATAAAGACCATAAAAAAAACATAATTGGAGAGTAATATCACTCCGCTAACTCCAATGACACCAATAACGCTTGAAATCTGCATTACCGACAATATCGACACTTGAGAGTACCCCAACTGTCCAAGCGAGCTTCCAAACGGACCCATAATTTCCCGAAGCCATTCTAATCCCAAGTAAAAACAAAAAAATGCTGGCACCTGCCACCGGCGAGCTGATAGAGAATACAATAGCCCAATCGTCCCATAAAACAGGGCCTGAAACCCCACAATCACAATCCAAGCCAGGCTTACTCCCCATAATGGGGCCCAAGCGGTTAATGAAAAAATCCAGCCATAAAGTCCTCCCATCAGCATCAGCCCATAGATCAACATCACATAAAATGACTGTCTAGGTGAATCTGACGGAAATCGAAGCGCAAAAAACAGCGGAACAAGTGCTACATAAGCCATAATCCCGTCGGCATACGGAGAACAGGCCAAAAATGCCAATACCCCTGAAACACAGGCAAGTCCAATTCTTTTAATCATAAAATATCAACAGACCATTCCACTAAATCAATTGCCGAAAGTGACGTATCTTCCGAATCAAAAAAAGGCCCAATCCGAGCATTTTTCTCAACATTAATCGTCAACTCTAACAATTGAGCATCCTGCAAGATATCTCGAACTGTTCCGGCTTCAGTGCTAGGGGAATCCGTCGGTTCGGACGTGAAAATCGAATAATGCAATTGACTGGCCGAAGCCGCAGACAAGGATGCCATCGGAAACCGAATCGTTAATGTGGATTCAGATACAACAAACGACCCACCAAAGGCAAAACTAGCCAAATAATTAAAATGGTCATTTACTTTGCTAGCTGTAAAGCCCGTACTATTGGATTTAAATAACTGAATTCCAGCCTGATCCACCACAACATAATCACTCCAAGTCGTAAAAAAATAGGTGTAATACTGTAAAATTGCAGAGGTATTATTTTGAAAATCAGGATGAGTATCATCATAAGTACGCCCAGGAGTAGGAAGATATTTCGCAGGAGGAATTGACGGCACAGCTGGCGGTGTTATCCCCGAAAGTGCCACATAATACCGGTATCTACTTACATCCACTGGCCCCCGAAACCGCATCACAATCTGAACAGTTCGCCCATCATCAGTCTCCACTTTCGCCGTATTCGCACACCCACTCAAAAATAAAATCCCAAAAACAAAAGCTAAAATCAAACTCTTTCCACTTAATAAAAGCTGACAGTAAAAAGGACTCCGTGAGAAAGACCGCAAAGGGATGGGATGTGAAGTTTCTCGCGAAAGGAGGTGATGGGACTGTAGCGAAAACATCAAAGATTGCCCTTTTAAGCCTTGCTCACTCATCAAAATCTTTCCTGAGACGATTTATCAAGGAAGCCTTCAAATGTTGTCGCATTTTGATTTTTCTTAAAGCCGAAGGAGTCATTTGGAAAGGCCAAAATGGTAAATAAAAGTTGATATTCATCACGCTGTTTATTATAGCTAAATTTGATCTTTCGGCAGTGATTTTGTTTACTCACAGATAATGTCTCCATATGATAGGCCTCAGCCATAAAATCTCGGGTAAAATTAGGAACATCATACACAAAAGTACTTTCAAATGCCCAGGCATACTCCGGAGAATTTCCAAACGGCACAGCCAGCGTAAAACTAGAGTTATTAATGACTCCATGATTCACGTTTTGAGAATGATGAAGAGTCACGCCAACATTTTTACTTGGAGTATAGGCAATATCCCAAATTAAGGCCCTAAAAATCCCCGCATTTTTAAAGGAACTTACCTCATTCTGACGATCTTTAAGGTAGTCCTGAAGATGGTTAATATCCGCACCCGTACTCAGCTTAAATGATGTCGCCGAGTTTAGCTTAGCCAACAAGGATGTCGAATACGGAGTATAGTAATCCCGAATATAATCATAACCCACAGTATGGCTCCACGAATACCGATCAGGAGAAAGGTAAAACAGCACCACACTCTGATTCAGCTGATTCACGTCTACTACTCCAGTTTTAAACTGACTAATAAAAGGAGAATGGCCCTGATTGGGGATATAAGTCCGATGATATTCCGTTTTGAGCTGAATAAAGCGGGTCGCTTTATACTCATAACTAGGCCTCGCATGAAATTGGTAAAACGAATCACTCTCAGCCAAAGAAAACCCGGGTGTCTTAAACCAATACTGATCAAATCCAGATTTCAACGAAAACACCGTTTTATCCGAAAATGGAGTCCAATCTCGCTGTAAAGTTTGCTTAAAAATATAAGTATTCGGCTGACCTTCAAATTCAGAATCGGACGGAAACTTAGACAATGTAGCCCCGACCACCCGATATTCCTGATACCTTGCAACCGTGAGCGACGACGTCAGCGCATATCCCTTAATCATTCTAGGCGTATAATCCACTTTAAGCTCGGGGTGTTTATAAAA
>CAZZBY010000086.1:0-4772 GCA_964652635.1 uncultured Candidatus Marinamargulisbacteria bacterium
GTATAAACAACCCAACCCTACTCAACAACTAAAGCCAAAGCCTCCTTCAGGGTGGCGCAACCTGATCTGGTATCTTCTTTTTGCACTGATTTCCGTGTCAATTTTGACGAGTATTATGTCTCCTCCTAAAACTCAGAACCAGATGGATTATTCTGCGTTTTTAACTCAGGTGGATGCGGGAACGATTACATCGGTTGAAATTCGACCCAATGAACAGCTGATTACTGGACATACCAGCGCGGGGAAACTTTTTAAAACCTATTTTATTGATTATCCAAACTTAGTTTCCGATCTTCGTTCAAAAAATGTCACAATTGCAGTTAACCCTAAAAATGATTCTCAATTGTGGAGTGGTATTTTTCAGGCATTTTTACCCTTTATTTTAATTGGGCTTTTGTGGTTTTTCATTTTTAGACAAGCACAAGGAGCAAATAGTCAGGCGATGTCGTTTGGGAAATCCCGTGCCAGTGCTTGGAAAAAAGACAAAGCTAATTTAGTCACCTTTAAAGATGTGGCTGGCGTGGACGAAGCCATTGAAGAACTTAAAGAAATTGTGGATTATCTCAAAAATCCAGCAAAGTATAAAGCTCTCGGGGCTAAAATCCCTAAAGGTGCCTTATTAATGGGCCCTCCTGGAACGGGGAAAACATTGCTGGCCAAAGCGGTTGCTGGCGAAGCTGATGTCCCTTTTTTTAGCCTTTCTGGATCTGATTTTGTGGAGATGTTTGTAGGAGTTGGAGCCTCACGAGTACGAGATTTATTTGCTCAGGCTAAAAAGAATCAACCCTGTATTATTTTTGTGGATGAAATTGATGCAGTTGGACGTCACCGAGGTGCTGGACTTGGGGGAGGGCATGATGAACGTGAGCAAACTCTGAATCAATTATTAGTTGAAATGGATGGGTTTCAGGCCGATCACACCATCATTATTATGGCGGCAACTAATCGCCCTGACATTTTAGACCCTGCCTTGTTGAGACCTGGGAGATTTGACCGGCAAGTGGTCGTTGATAAACCCAGCCTTAAGGGTCGGCATGATATTCTTAAAATTCATGCTAGGGGTAAAAAACTTTCTAAAAATATTAACCTTGAACTGATTGCGAAACGCACCCCTGGATTAACTGGTGCAGATTTGGCAAATTTGATGAATGAATCTGCCTTGTTATCGGCGAGACGGAGCCTTAAGACTATTGGGATGCTGGCCCTCGAAGAAGCTATTGATCGGGTGATTGCGGGTCCTCAACGAAAATCCCGTCTATTGTCGGATCAGGAGCGTGACATTGTCGCCTACCATGAAGTTGGGCATGCAATTGTGGCGCAGTCCTGTCAGCATGCAGACCCTGTGCATCGCATTAGCATCTTGCCTCGTGGGCAATCTTTGGGGCATACGCTCCAGCTTCCTACTGAGGATAAATATTTAATTTCGAGAGAACAAATTAAGGATAATATTCGAATTTTGCTAGGCGGGCGTATTGCTGAAGATCTCATTTTTGGTAACATTACGTCTGGTGCCTCTAATGATATTGAGCGTGCGACTTCCCTGGCTCGGGATTATGTTTGTAAGTTTGGAATGAGTGAAAAACTGGGGACTCGTCAGTATGGGAGGGCTCAATCTCAGGTGTTTTTAGGCCGAGATTATTCGGACCACTCTAAGGATTATTCGGATACGACGGCCCGAGAAGTGGATGAGGCAATTAAGGCGTTGATTGATGATTGCTATCATGACTCCGAGATCATTCTCAAGAAACATCGTCAGTCTTTGGTGAATATCTCTAAAATTTTAATTGAAAAAGAGGAACTCAATGCTGAAGAGTTTGCCTTGCTTATGGACGGTAAGCCGTTGGTTTCTTTATCAGAGGTAGAGTTATCGGTATCTGCAGAAGAGGATTCTGAGCCTACCATTTCTCAATCTGTGTAGCCGACTTTTGGTCGGGGTGACTGGATTTGAACCAGCGACCACTAGCACCCCATGCTAGTGCGCTACCAGGCTGCGCTACACCCCGAATTTTGAAAACCAGGAAGGATTGTAGCATCCCTGTTGTGATGTGTCAGGAGCTTGAAGTACAATATCGGGTTCTATGAAACCGATTTCAGATCAACAACGTGATTTTTCTTTCGTCATTATACGGCCCGGTGGAAAGGGGAGTTTCGCCTTTCGCATCAACTCTTGGCTGCTGTATTCCTTATGCTCTATTATTTTTATTGCGCTGTGCACAATTACCTTTTCGATCTATTTTTACACTTCCACCAATGCGGAATTAGCCCAGTATGAAACCGTTAAAAACCAGTATGCCACTCAACAATCTCAGTTTAAAATTCTTGAATTTAAGGCTGAAGAAATTTATCGGACGATTGACTCCTTGCTGGAAAAAGAGGCTCAGATTAAATCTATTTTAGAAAGTGCCCGTAACCCTCATGGGTCTGATAAAAAAAAAACTAAACCCTTCTCCTCATTAAACTGGTTTCAGTCTGATTATCAGCAGCTCAAAGCCAGTCCGGCTGTCGGTATTCCGCGGATTACCATGCTTTTTTCCTTCTTAGATTCGACGCTTACTCAACTTCATTCTCAGTTTACAGGGGATTATTCCTTTTTAAAGCAAATGCAGGTTCGCTATTGCTCTACCCCCTCGATTTGGCCAATTCATGGTCCGATTCGCTCCGGATTTGGTGATCGTGCTCATCCTCTGATGGGATCTGAGCGCTTTCATGCTGGTATTGATATTTCGGGGCGACTTGGTGCTCCGATTCAGGCGTGTGCGGATGGTGTTGTGAATTATGCTGGATGGTCAGGATCCTATGGGTTTGTGGTGATTTTAGAGCATGGCTATGGCTACCAAACCGTGTATGCTCATGCATCTCAATTATTGGTAAAAAAAGGGGATTCGATTAAAAAGGGGCAACTTATTGCTCAGATTGGGACTACCGGCCTTTCAACAGGCCCTCATGTTCATTATGAAGTGCATCATTGGAGTCGCCCAATTAACCCGATGCCTTTCCTGGATGTCGACATGTTTACAGCCAGTGCGCGGTTATGGTAGCTTAGCCGGACATGACTCAGAAGCGTTTTAAAAGCGAAGTTGTTAGTACTGTCATTGGAGAGGATACTCATTTCCAGGGCACACTTCATACCCAGCGCTCGGTTCGCATTGATGGTATTTTTGATGGAGACATTCATTCTCAAGGTCAGGTCGTTGTTGGAGAATCTGGTAAAGTCACGGCCAAAATTGTTGCAAAACAAGTCTTGGTTTCTGGAGAAATCACTGGCAATATTGAAGCTGTGAGCGGGCTTTATATTACTAAAACCGGCCGAGTTTATGGTGACATTTCCGGGGATCAACTGACGATTGAAGAAGGTGCGATTTACCGAGGACGGGTCAATATGGACATCATCTCCTCTCTTAACGATCTTGATGGGTATCCTTCTCTCCCTGCTGAATGAACACTCCCCCAACCTGTTTTGTTTGTGCAACCCCAATTGGACACCTTGCAGATGTATCCTCTCGTTTAATTTCTACACTTGAAAATGTTCATACTATTTTTTCTGAAGATACCCGAGTTACCCGTGTTTTACTTGATCATTATTCGATTTCTACTCCGCTAGTGAGTTTACAGCAATTTAACGAAAAATCACGTGTCGCCCTGGCGTTGGAATTGCTTGGTCAAGGTCATGATATTGCCATTGTCAGTGATGCAGGAACTCCCTGCATTTCGGATCCTGGTGCAGTCCTGATTCAGGAGTTGGTTCGTTGCCAGTATGTGGTTTCTCCGATTCCAGGGCCGTCTGCAGTCACGAGCCTGCTCAGTGTTGCAGGCTTGCCATTACAGTCTTTTTATTTTGGGGGATTTTTCCCACGGTCGGATTCTGAACAAGCTCAGTGTCTTGCTCATCTTAGCCAAATTAATAGTCCTGGTGTATTTTTCGAATCTCCCAATCGCTTAATTACGACGATTGGCTACATTGGCCGCCTTTATCCAGAGGCTAGCCTTGTCCTAGGAAAGGAAATTACCAAGCACTTTGAAACTTTTTTTTCGGGCTCCCCCATGTCTCTTTTAGATCAACTTGGTACCGGAGTTTTAAAAGGAGAATGGTGCTTTTTGATCCATCTCCCACCGATTACTCGAACTGATCTTGAAACAGTTCTACAAGCCTTATTGGCTGAAGGCCTGAGTAAATCCCAGATAAAATCGGTGGCTACTCGTGTTCTTCACTACTCTCGCAATGATGTCTATCGTGCAGTTGAATCCATTTTATAACGTGACTTTTATTTTTTCATATTTTATACTTCTTTTATGATTGACACGCATACTCACCTATCCCTTTGTCAACGTTCTATTTCTGATCTTATTGATGAGGCAAAAAGGGCAGGACTTACCGCATTAATTAATGTTGCATTGGATGTCCCGACTGCACTTACGGCCCTTGAAATCTACCATCAGTATCCAATGGCCTATCCGACGATTGGACTTTACCCTAGCTGTGCTGAACACCCCTATGATATCGACCAATTTAGACAACTTGCTCGCCAACACCCATTTAAAGCCATTGGTGAAATTGGCCTCGATAATCATCATTCGTATGCCACGCCTGAGGCCCAAGCTCAGCTCTTTATTGATCAACTTTATGTGGCGCGTGATCTTCAACTTCCGGTTATTGTCCATAACCGACTGGCGGACGATGAAATGCTAAGGATTTTTGAGAATTTTAGAGATATTCGCAAAGTTTTTCATTGCTACTCTTCGTCACTGGCTTTTGCAGAGGCCCAACTACGACT
>CAZZBY010000087.1:0-4761 GCA_964652635.1 uncultured Candidatus Marinamargulisbacteria bacterium
CCTGTATCTCCATCGGAATCTTGCAACGCTAACACTGCCATTGCTTTGTCAGAATGGAAAGTAAGAAAGTTTAAGAGTGCCTGCGGCCCAAATTGAGCCCACTGATGTGCAACTGTATTTCCATCGGAATCTTGCAATCGTAACACAGTCAATTGCTCGGAAGTAGGTAATACACATAATTTTTCTTGAAACAGTTCAGGCATCATATATGCCATTCTCTGTGCAAGTTGAGTATCGTCCTGCGCACGTGGAAGTCTTAATAAGTCAAAAGCACGTTTACCATGCTGACACAGGAAATTCCATGCGCAATTAAATAACGTCCGATCCCTCGCGCATAGAAAAATATCCATTAACTCAAAAATATCAGACTTTGAACTTTCAATTCTACGTAACACAGAAACCATAACAAATGCCGCTTTATCCGGATAGCGGCAAGACACAATACTCATCATATCCAAACAAGCCTTAGTTGATGTAGTAAGATCTTCTACCCAGCCAAGGATTTCCATCTCAGGTAATTCGCATGTAAGCATCGTGGTTGCACACACACCAAGACGCAATGCCGGTGGATTAGTCGGCTCTGCTTTACTGTAATCCGCAATCATCTCTAGAGTAATCGTGTCCCCGTCAAGAAATCGTCGAGCAACGTCTGTGATGACACCCTCACGTGGCTGAGGCTGTTTACAATAAAATCCAAGTAACCAAAGTAACTGACTCCACCCAGCATCAGTAATCACAAAATAGAAACCGCCCGAAGAACTAACAGAATCAACCCATCGCCGTATCACAGCACATCTTTGTTGACAGACTGCACGTTCTTGGGGATCTAGAGAGAGATTTGTTGAATCAAGAAGGTCTCCCAATAATTCCCGTGTAATCCCTAAAGAACTTGAAATTTTAACACAGTCCTCAAACGAAAAAAGAAGTTGTTTAAGCCGTACAGGTAATCTGGTCATTTGGGAATCCCATAAGTGACCAACCATTGCCCGCCTCAGGTTACTCGGGGGCATCCACCTATCTCTCCCAAAGGAAGTGCAAGAGGGGCAGAGATTGGCTAAATCGTGGAGGACGGAGGTTTTAGTATGAAGAACTTGGGAATTAGTTTTTTCTCCACTTAAATCAATGAGGGTTTTAACCACCTCATCCGCCATATCCATAAATAATTTCATCATCTGAATTAACAAATAAATTCGAGAGGAATCCTCTGAGGTGGCAGAACACATCACACTCCGACGAATTTTAATTTCCATCAAGGATTCATCCAATGCACATTGATGGTCTGGAAAACACCGTGGGTTTAGAGCATGGTCTTTCAGCGTCGCAATCATACTTCCATAGTCTAGATTATTTTTTTGAGGCTCTAATGCGGTGATACACAGCGACCATCCTCTAAGTAAGCTCTCCCGCTCAGTCGGGAGGTACTCCCGAGCCATCATGCGTTGAAATTGAGTGAGGGAATCAGTAGAGAGATTAAACAGATCACAAAGTCTTCTAACCATATCAGGTAAAGACATGGCTTTGCAGTCAATAATCTGGGCTTGAATTGGATGTAACAATTTCATGAAATCAATAACAGGAATAACCAGATCTAAAGAAGGAAGATCTTTTATAGAAGAAATTAACTTTCTAAACATAACCATCACAACAACCTATACTCTCAAATAGAAGTAAATTTTTGAAGACAAATACGAGGACTTTCGAATTTATCGGAAATTATTGAATAATAATTGCACAAACTACCTCTTCAAGACGCAAAAAACCGATCCCCATCTGCAAGCATAGAACTGCCACTCTAGCCCCCGCACCAAGTAGGTACCCAAAAAACTATTGACATTACCAAAACAATCAAATAGTCTATAATTTCTATAGAAAAATAGGAGTAAAAATTGCTTTCTAAAAAAACATACTACGCACTTAAAGCCTTAATCCTTCTAGGAAAACAAAAGGCCACCCTTCAAAACCCAATATTGATCAAAACCTTGATCGAAAAAACGGGCCTACCCAAAAAATTTACAGAAGCAATTTTAGTCGACCTCAAACAAGCCAACATCATTAACAGTAAAATGGGAAAAGGCGGAGGATACTACCTCTCAAAACCCACCGACAAAATTATCATTGGCTCCATCATCAGAAAATTAGAAGGCCCCCTCGCACTAATCCCATGTGTCAGCAAAACAGCCTACGAGGATTGTTCCCATTGCGGGAATAAAAATGCATGCAGTATTCGAATAGTATTTCAGGAAATTCGCGATAAAACCGCCGAACTCCTAGACTCTACAACACTCAAAACAATGATTGACCAAGAAGAACAACTCGAATTGAGTCACTCAAAAGGATTACATTATGTCATTTAAAAAATTAGTATTACCATTAGTATTCGCAAGTGTGATTAACCCAATCACTGCGGACATCACCATCCCGACACCCCAATTTACGCCAACCGCTAAATTTAAAGGGTTTATCCAATACGACATCGGGGTAACCGGATTTAAAGAAAAAGACTTCGGACTAAGACAAGCACGTACCGAGTTTCTTGGAAGCATTACCAAAGATATCGATTATCGCGTAGCACTAGAAAGTTCATCCGGAACCACTACTCTATTGGATGGATATGCCACACTTAAAATCACGCCGACAAAATCACTCGTAATCGGTAAAACAAAGGCCCCAATTGGATTAGAATTACTCCAAAGCCCAACGGAAATCCTATTTCCAGAATTCGGGTTTACAACATTCCTAGTTCCAAACCGAGATAGTGGCGTCCAATTCGTCAGCAAAACAGATAAAGCCCAGGTCAACCTTGGATTATTGAGCGGAGCAACCGACTTTCAAAGCCAAGACGTCGAACGAGACCGATCACGATCCATCGACGGCCGAGTCTTTTTATACCCAATCCGCACCGAAACCCAATTATTAGGTGTAGGAATTGGCGGTAACTACGAAAGTAGAGAAGGTACAACTACAAGCTCAGCCCTCACCACTTACGAATTTCGTGGATATGGCAAACTATTTTCATATTCAAGTGGAGTCTATGCCAATGGATCAGGATATCGAATTGTTCCTCAAGCCTATTACTACAATGGACGGTTTGGAGCATTAACTGAGTACGCCGTATCCGCACAAGAAATCACCAAAGATGCCAACAACACCGAAGTCCAAAATACAGCATGGCAAGTAGCGGTCCAATATATGCTCAGCAACGACAAAGCGACCTATGGTGAAGTCAATCCAACCTCCCCATTTGTCCCTGGAAAAGGCCTAGGTGCATGGCAATTAGGGCTACGTATCAGTGAAATCAAGTTTGATGATGACTCATTCCCAATCTATGCAAGTGCAGACCAAACATCCAAAGCCAAAGAGCTTGGAGTCAGCCTTAACTGGATTTGGAATAAAAACCTCAAATGGACAGCGTCGCTCGAAAGACTAGAAAGATCAAACAATAACGGAAAAGACTCTAGCGAAAATCTAGGCTTAATCCGCGCGCAAATCATATTTTAATAAAGCATAATCAAGGAGATTAAAATGAATAAAAAAAGCATCAAAACACTCATTATCGCAGGGCTAACAAGCTTAACAATGATTAGTGCACTACACGCAGCAGCACCCCTAGCATTCCTCAATGCATCCTATGACCCCACAAGGGAATTTTACAGAGAGTACAACGCCAACTTCGAAAAAAACTGGAAAGCCAAAACTCACCAAGATATCAGCATCCAGCAATCTCATGGTGGCTCAGGAAAACAAGCCAGATCGGTAATCGATGGCCTAGAAAGCGACGTCGTCACACTCGCGCTCGCCTACGACATCGACAGCATTGCAAGAGAAGCAAAAGTAATCACCCCAGACTGGCAAAAAAGGCTTCCCAATAATAGCAGCCCCTACACTTCCACCATCGTCTTCCTCGTCCGAAAAGGCAACCCAAAACACATCCGAGATTGGGCCGACCTCGCAAGACAGGGAATTCAAGTCATTACTCCCAACCCCAAAGTATCCGGCGGTGCACGGTGGAATTTTTTAGCCGCCTGGGCCTATGGACTTAAAACTTACAAAACTGAAGCTCTAGCAAAAGATTTCGTCGCTAAAATCTACAAAAATGCCCCCGTATTAGATTCCGGTGCCAGAGGATCCACCACCACCTTCATCGAACGCGGTTTAGGAGATGTCCTCATTGCCTGGGAAAACGAAGCCTTATTAGTCACTAAAAAAATCAACCCAAACGATTTCGAAGTCGTCTACCCTTCCTTATCAATCTTAGCCGAACCTCCAGTCACATGGGTCGATAGCGTCGTTAAAAAACACCATACCGAAGCCATCGCCAAAGCCTACCTCACCCAACTCTACGACGTCCCCGCACAGGAGCTAGCCGCAAAGCATTTTTATCGTCCAAGTAACCCCAAAATTTTGGCCAAATATGCAAATAAATTTCCAAAACTGAAACTTGTGACAATTAATGATACATTTGGGGGATGGAAAGCCGCACAAGAAAAGTTCTTCAACGACAAAGCAATATTTGATGACATCTACAAACCTAAATAAAGCACAACAATTTGAATTGCCAGGAAAAACGCTCTCTGGCAGTATCACCACACTCTATCTCGGAGTCATGCTAGTCATCCCACTGGCCCTATTGCTAGTGGCATTTTTTAAAATTCCAACCACCACAATGACAGCCACGCTAGATGACCCCCGATTATGGGCTGCATTTAAACTCACCATCCTCACCGCATTGACCGCTGCACTCATTAATCTCGGATTTGGCAT